>DATKRV010000082.1:0-24433 GCA_035532075.1 Acidimicrobiales bacterium
GCGGCTCGGAGCCGCAGCTGCGATGGCGAACATACTGTGAGGCATTCATCGAACTCGCACAGAGTCTCAACGTCGAACGCGTGATCATGCTCGGCGCTTACCTTGGTGAGATAACCCACTCGCGACCGGTGCCCATTTCGGCCTCGGCACATGATTCGACCCTTGTTGACCATCATGGGCTCTCTCCGTCGCACTATGAAGGCCCGACCGGTATTCTCGGAGTGCTCGGTGCGGCACTTTCCGAGGCAAAGATTCCATCGGTATCGGTATGGGCGAGCGTTCCCTGTTATTCGCTGCCGATCGCACCCAAGGCTGCACTCGCGCTCACGCGTGTCGCAACGACACTCGCGGAGCGCTTTGTGGACATGGCTGAACTCGAGGTCGAGGCGACCGACTATGAGATGCGAATGAACGAGTTGCTCTCAGAAGATGAAAATGTTGCCGCCTATGTTGAGCGGATTCAGGAATTCGAGGAAGCTGACTCTGAGGTGCTGTCAACCGATGGACTTGCGGAGGAGATCGAGCGTTATCTGCATCGTGGGGAAGAGAGTTAGCGCGATCGTGGTGTCAAGTCCGGCGATTATCGAACAGAATGCGACCTGATCGATGGCGGTTCGAGATGACTGCCGTCATTATGTCATGCAGACGGTGCGGGGAGGCGAGCGGCTCGAACGCTGTCGCCTTGGCGTAAATGAGCACGTACCGTTCGCTTGCCCCGACGGGTGCGTGTTCTATGAGTCGCGTCGAACATCAAGTGCAGGTTGGCACGTAGCAGAACATGACCGCCCCGATCCAGAACGACCGGGATAGTCCCACCTTCAGTTTGCGCGTCGGGGAGCGAATCGTGTTGTAGCACTAACTCTCGATCACGTCGTTGAGCAGTTCGACATCGATGCTGCGTTCTCCGAGCCAGGAGATGCAGCGCTCGATGTCGTCAGCACCTCCACCGAGCTCGAGAATGATCCAGCCGAAGTGTTCCTCGACACTCGCACGTCGGATGTTCGGTTCAACGTTGAACTCGCGCACCATCGTTGCGATGATCGGCTCGCGGACATATTGTTCGGGAAAGATCAGCTTCAGGCGTACGCTCATTAATTTGATCCAATCAGATCGAGAACCTCGTCTGGAGTTTTCACAATGCCGGTGAGAAAGACACCGAAATCGGCGTATCTTGCAGAGGCCTCATCGAAGCGCATCTGGTAGACGCAGTCCTTGAGATCGTCGAAGCTCTTGCCAAACAGTGTTACGCCCCATTCGTAGTCATCGAGACCGGTCGACCCGGTCACGAGCTGGAGCACACGTCCGCGGAAGCTTCTTCCACTGACGCCGTGTTCGATCATCAACCTGAGTCGCTCCTCATAGTTGAGGCGATACCAGTTGTCCGATTCGAGGCGTCGCTTTGACATTGGGTAGAAGCAAAATGCGGAGAGCCCCTCGGGAGGAAGATTCGGCCTGAGTCTCGCCATCTTCATTGATTCTGGAACGCCGCCAGAATATTCGGATACCTCGGTAAGCGAGACGTAGGAGTAAGCGATGTCACATCCCGCCCGGGTGAGATCGGTCTGGAGATGACGGAGGCGTTCTGCGGAGTTGGAAAGAGCGACGACCCCGAGGTCGGATTTATGTCCGAGCATCGCGATGCTGACGACCTGGCATCCATCTTGTTCGCACGACTCGATTGCATCCCTGATTGCTGCTTTGTCGACTGAGACGTCCACCGCGCAAAAGAGATGAACGACGTTCAGGCCGGGCAGGTTCATTTCGTCTCCGGGTGCGGGGGGTTTGGTGTCGCGTTCGGTCGCGGTGCTCACGTGGACAAGTGTAGGGGGAGACTGCCGGACGCGAACAACGGGGCGACGCGCGCCCCGTTGTCCTTGATTGTGCAGTGAAGGCGGACTAGAAGTCCTCCATGCCTCCGCCTGGCATCGCCGGGGCATGGTGCTCCTCGGGCATGTCGACCACGACACACTCCGTAGTGAGGAAAAGAGCGGCGATCGAAGCGGCATTTTGCAACGCTGAGCGAGTGACCTTCGTGGCATCGATGACTCCGGCTTTGATCAGGTCTTCGTAATCACCGGTCTGTGCGTTGAGACCATCTGGGATGTTTTCAAGCGAGAGCACTCGCTCGACGACGACGCCACCTTCGAACCCCGCATTGATTGCGATCTGTCGAAGCGGCTCGGTGACGGCCCGGGCGACAATGCGCGCACCGGTTGCTTCGTCGCCTTCGAGTTTCGCGGCGATCTCGTTGATTGTCTTTTGCGTACGCAAAAGTGCAACGCCACCACCAGGAACCACGCCCTCCTCGACGGCCGCCTTCGTCGTCGACACGGCATCTTCGATACGGTGCTTCTTTTCCTTGAGCTCTACCTCGGTTGCCGCTCCGACCTTGATCACGGCAACGCCTCCCGACAGTTTTGCAAGGCGCTCCTGGAGTTTCTCGCGGTCATAGTCGGAGTCTGTGTTTTCGATCTCGGCCTTGATCTGGTTGATCCGGCCCTTGATGTCGGCATCTTCTCCGACACCCTCGACAATCGTGGTCTCATCCTTGGTCACGACGACCTTACGAGCCCGACCGAGCAGGTCGAGTGTGACGTTCTCGAGTTTGAGGCCGACGTCTTCCGTGATTACCTGTGCTCCGGTGAGGATGGCGATGTCTTGCAACATTGCCTTGCGACGCTCGCCGAATCCTGGCGCCTTGACCGCGACACTCTTGAACGTGCCGCGGATCTTGTTGACGACAAGTGTGGCAAGAGCCTCGCCCTCGATGTCCTCGGCGATGATGAGCAGTGCCTTGCCCGACTGCATTACCTTTTCGAGAACAGGAAGCAGGTCGCGTACCGCGGTGATCTTCGAGCCGAAGATGAGGATGTAGGGGTCCTCGAGTACGGATTCCATCCGGTCTGGATCGCTGACGAAGTACGGCGAGATGTAACCCTTGTCAAAACGCATGCCCTCGACGAGATCCATGCCCATACCAAAGGTCTGCGCCTCCTCGACCGTAATGACGCCATCTTTGCCGACCTTGTCGATCGCCTCGGCGATCATCGAACCGATCTCCTTGTCTGCAGCGGAGATTGAAGCTACCTGTGCAATCTTCTCTTTGGTATCTGCCTCATGCGAGATCTCGACAAGACGCGAGACCGCTGCCTCGACGGCTGCTTCGATGCCGCGCTTGAGCGACATCGGGTTCGCGCCTGCCGCGATGTTGCGGAGTCCCTCGCGCACTAAAGCGCCTGCGAGCACAGTCGCGGTTGTCGTTCCGTCTCCCGCAACGTCATCAGTCTTTTTCGCGACCTCTTTGACGAGCTCTGCGCCGACCTTCTCGAGTGGGTCTTCGAGTTCGATGTCCTTCGCGATCGATACACCATCGTTGGTGATCGTCGGAGCACCCCACTTGCGCTCGAGGACGACATTGCGTCCCTTGGGCCCAAGCGTGACTTTTACTGCGTCAACGAGTTGGTTCATGCCGCTCTCTAGAGCCCGTCGGGCCTGTTCATCGAAGGCAATTAGCTTCGGCATATTTCGGTCTCCTCCTTGGTGAGCTGTCGGGGGTCGACAGCCGCACTCGATCTGTGATTAGCACTCTCGATAGTTGAGTGCTAATAGGTAACCACGCAAATGGAAACTTTGCAACCGCACCGGGCTGAACAGGTATTTTGAGGGCGGTATCGGCTGGTCAGTGGACGCGCCGCTGGTCTCGAACGCACGTGTCGTTGCGACCCCGTCATCCTCCGGCGACGGCGGGAACGACCGAGAGGGTCTGGCCAGGAGCGAGCGGGGTGTCGAGCCCTTCGAGGAACCGGACGTCCTCGTCCGCAACAAAGAGGTTGACAAAGCGGCGCAGTCCGCCCGATTCGTCGAGGAGCCGCTCGCCGATCCCGGGATGAGCGGCCTCGAGGGCACCAATCGCCTCTCGGACCGTCGTCGCTTCGAGGACGATCTCGCCCTCGCCGGCGGTCAGCGGGCGCAGCTGGGTGGGAATGCGGATGGTGACGCTCATGACTTGTTCCCCTCTTGGTCGCGTTCAAATGCGCTGAATGCCTCGAGCGTCGGAGGAATCACGACGCTCGGGCCAACCGTGTCACCAAGCGCCTCGACGGTCTTGAGGCCGTTGCCGGTGATGTAGGCGACGACGACCTCGTCTTTGGTGATGGTGCCCTCTCGTGCCAGTTTTCCAAGCGTCGCAACAGTCACTCCACCCGCCGTCTCGGCGAAGATTCCCTCGGTGCGCGCGAGGAGGCGGATCGCCTCGACGATGTCGGGATCGCTCACCGAACCCATTCCCCCTCTGGTCTCGCGCACCACCTGGAGTGCGTACCAGCCATCGGCAGGGTTACCGATCGCGAGCGACTTGGCGATCGTATGGGGACGAACTGGACGGATCTGGTCAGCTCCACTGGCGAACGCGGTTGCGACGGGTGAGCATCCCTCAGCCTGGGCTCCCGAGACTCGGACATGGTGTCCATCGTCGATGAGTCCTACCCTTTCGAGTTCGTGGAAACCCTTGTGGATCTTGGTCAGCTGCGAACCCGATCCAACCGGCACCACGACGTGGTCTGGGGCACGCCAGCCGAGCTGTTCGGCGACCTCGAACGCGAGCGTCTTGGAACCCTCCGAATAGTACGGCCGGACATTCACGTTGACGAAGGCCCAGTCGGAATGTTCGCTCGCAATCTCAGCACACAGGCGGTTCACATCGTCGTAGTTACCCTCGACAGCGACGAGCTTCAGGTCAAAGATTGCCGTCATCGCGATCTTGACGTGCTCGAGGTCGCTCGGGATGAATACATAGGCGCTCATTCCGGCACGTGCGGCGTGCGCGGCGACGGAATTTGCGAGGTTCCCGGTCGACGCGCAAGAGGCGACCTTGAAGCCGAGTTCGCGCGCCTTGGCGAGCGCGACGGCGACAACCCGATCCTTGAACGAGCCCGTCGGATTGCGTGTGTCGTCTTTCAGCCAGAGTTCACCGAGACCGAGCTCCTCGGCGAGGCGCTCTGCGCGTACCAATGGAGTGAACCCAGCGCGTAGATCGATCGAAGAGGTCTCGTGCGCCGGAAGGAGTTCGTGATAGCGCCAGATCGACAGCGGACCGCGCTCGATGGACTCGCGCGAGACCTTGTGGCTGATCTCCTCGTAGTCATAGACGACCTCAAGAGGACCAAAACAGAAGTCACAGACGTGCAGCGCCTCGGCCGGATAGGGACGCCCACACTCTCGGCAGGCCAATCCAAGTACAGATGTCATTCGATGCTCCTCATCGCGCGGGCATTGGCACCTGGTGACGCCGACAAGATTGGCATGTCAACGAATTACTGGTTGCCGCGGCTTCACAGGGCCCGTCCCTCGGCCGCTCTTGATGATTTCCTCATATTTTGGACTGAAAATCCAAAATAGTCAATGCGCCCAGCTCAACGGCGATTTTGGCCGCACGATGAAAAGGCGCGGAACAAGCGTAGCGTCCGCAACGAGGATCTCAGGCGGTGACGGTGCCGTCGATCGGCGAAGATAGGTGCCGTGAGTCTTTGCGCGCGACCCTTTGATCGGGCAGCTTCGGCGCCCCTGAGCGACCTTCTGATCGTGACGCATCGTGGGCCAGTCACGCTCGCCCGTGACGGAGCCGGCGAACTCGTTATCGGCAAGGCTTCGGGAGGTCTCGCACCGAGCCTTCTCCGCGCAATCTCTGGAACCGGCGCGACATGGATCGCGTGTGCGTCGGGAGAGCTCGAGCGCGAGGTCGGTGCGATGGGCGCAGAGGGATCACTCGTCGACGGGGTCGACCTCCGCTTTCTCCTGATCGATGATCAATGCGTGCACGACGCGTACCAGACCATCGCCTCCGAGACCCTCTGGTTCCTCTACCACGCGATGACCGAGGTCGCGACCGCAAAGTTCGATGATCGCTGGAGGGCCGCATTTTCCAACTTCCGCCGCTACAACCAGATTTTTGCAGAGGCAATTGTCGAACGAGCCGCGTTTGGCGCGACGGTGATGGTCAATGACTATCACCTGCCGCTTGTGGGCATGATGCTCAGAGCGGCGCGATCGGATCTCAAAACCGTCCATTTCACCCATACGCCATTTGCCCGTGTTGAAGATCTCGATCGCCTTCCCCACGACATCGCCAGGGAGTTGCTCGTCGGAATGGCCGGGTTCGGAGCCTGCGGATTCCATATCGATCGCTGGGCGACATCGTTTCGCCAATGTCTTGATCATTTCGGGGTTCAAGCGCCGGAAATCTTTTGCTGTCCTCTCGGTATCGACGTCGAGTTCCTTCTTCGCGAGGATGCGACCCCCGAGGTCCAGTTCCAAGCGGACCGGCAACTCGAGCGCTTTTCGGGAAAACGCTTGATCTTGAGAAGTGATCGGCTCGAGCCGACAAAGAACATAGTTCGCGGATTTGAGGCATTTGGTGAACTCCTTGAGCATCACCCGGAGTATCGCTCGCAGGTGATCTTCTATGCCCGCGCGTATCTCTCGCGCGTTGAGCTGGGTCAGTATCGGAGCTATCGGGAGGAGATCGAGCACCAGGTTGACGCGATCAACGCGCGTTTTGGAACTTCGGACCACCAGCCGGTGGTCTTCGAAGTCGCCACCGACTATGCAGCCTCCCTTGCCGCGTACCGGCGCTATGACGTGTTGATGGTCAATCCCCTCTTTGACGGGATGAACCTTGTCGCGAAGGAGGCTCCGGTGCTCAACACCCGTGATGGCGCGGTAATCCTCAGCACAGGTGCCGGTGCCTATGAACAGCTCCGCGACGTTGTGATTGGGATCGATGCATTTGACGTCAAGCAGACGGCAGCGGCGCTCGCGGAGGCGTTGACGCTGTCGCGCGCGATTCGTTCGTCGCGCGCACAGGTGCTGAGAGCGCGCGCGGGTATTCTCGCACCTGCCGAGTGGCTTGTGGGGTGCCTCGACCAGGCGAGGGTTGCTGTCTGAGCGGGAATGACCGCTCGTGGTTCAGATCTCGAGGGCCTCGGCCAGCGCGTCGAGAAGGGCAATCGTCTCTGTGCTCGATGCAAGAAGGAGATCTGCCCGTCGCGTCATTTCGCTCGGGACCTCGTCGCTAAGGACGCAGCCGCGGAAGGTTCGTTTCGTCGCATCGAGTTCGTCGAGCGCCTGGTAGGCCTCGAGGTCTCCGACATCATCACCGATATACGCGATGACGCGTGAGGCGCCAGCGAGTTCCTGGACGACGGTCGATTTGTCCGGAAGGCCAGGCGGAAAGACCTCGATCGACCGTTTGCCCTCCCGGGAAGAGAGGCCCTCGTGTTCGATGGCGTGCGCGGCGACGTCGCGCAGCGTCTGTTCTGTCTGTGGCGCGCGCCGCCAGTGGAAGGTGAGGATGACGCCCTTCTCCTCGATCCAGGCGAGAGGCGCAGCCGCGCGCGCCTTTGTTGCGAGTTCGTGCATCTGCTCACCCCACCCATCGAATTCGTGGTCGGTCGTGATCTCGCCGCGCGCATTGACCTCGTCGAGGCCCGTCCGTCCGACGGCGAACAACCTACTCTCGCGTCCTTGTTCGAGACCGAGCCGTTCGGCGAGAAACTCTCCCGGTCTACCGGAAACGACCGCGAGTGTTCCAAGGATCATGGAGAGGCGGTGCAAAAGGTCGATCTCGCCGCTGGTCAGCGCCGGAACATCGGGATCTTCGGCAATCGGCGTCAGCGTGCCATCGAAATCGAGCAGCAGCGCGCTATGCGTGGGGTCTTCTTTGATCGCTGCGATCAGCTCACTGGCGCGCGTCGCATTCGCCGCGTCCGCAGGAATCAGCTCCGTCCGGATGCGACGAGCTTGCGGACGACGTATTGCAAGATGCCGCCGTTGAGGAAATAGTCCGCCTCGGTCGGCGTATCGATTCTCAAAATCGCCTCGAAGGCCTTGTCACCGGCGCGCACCATGACCCTTTTGCCGATCAACCCGCCCTGGGAGCTGCCGGCAATTCCGGTGATGGTGACCTCCTCGGAGCCATCGAGACCGAGCGAGCCAGCCGATTCCCCGTCGATGAACTGAAGCGGTGCCACACCCATCCCGATCAGGTTGGAGCGGTGGATGCGCTCGAAGCTCTCGGCGATGACGGCCCTGATGCCGAGCAGCATCGGACCCTTGGCAGCCCAGTCTCTCGACGATCCTGATCCATACTCCTTGCCGGCCAAGATGATGAGTGGGGTTCCGTCTTCGAGATAGCGCATGGCGACGTCATACATCGATCCCTCGCTGTCGTCGGGCTGATACCTGCTGTAGCCGCCTTCGGTGCCCGGAACAATCTTGTTGCGGATCCGGTTATTCGCGAAGGTGCCTCTGGCCATGACGTTATGGTTCCCGCGTCGTGCACCATAGGAATTGAAGCTCTCCGGTTCGACTCCGCGCGAGATGAGATAGGTCCCTGCAGGACTCGTCGTCCGGATCGATCCGGCGGGCGAGATGTGGTCGGTTGTCACACTGTCCCCGAGCAGCGCGAGCACGCGGGCGCCTTCGATATCGGTGAGTGGTTCTGGCTCGATCGCCATGTCGTCAAAGTAGGGAGGCTTCGCGATGTAGGTCGAATCCTCATTCCATGCGTAAAGCTTTCCGGTCGGGAAGGTGATTGCTCGCCATCCGGCATCCCCGTCGAAGACGCCCTCGTAACTTTCTTGGAATCCCGAAGTCTTGACCGCTTCGCGCACCGTCGTCGAGACCTCCTCGGCGGTCGGCCAGAGATCCCTGAGAAAGACGGGCCTGTCGCCCTGGTCGAATGCGAGCGGTTCATTGTAGATGTCGATGTCCATCGTGCCCGCGAGTGCGTACGCGACCACAAGCGGTGGAGAGGCGAGGTAGTTCATGCGGACGTCGGGGTGGATGCGACCTTCAAAGTTCCGATTCCCAGAGAGCACTGCCACTGCAGCTAGCCCATTTTCATTGATTGCGTTGGAGATCTCCGGCTCGAGGGGTCCCGAATTGCCGATGCAGGTCGTGCAGCCGAATCCGACGACGCCAAACCCCAGCTTCTCGAGATAGGGGAGGAGTCCAGCCCGTTCGTAGTAGTCGACAACGGCTCGCGAGCCTGGCGCCAATGAGGTCTTGACCCAGGGCTTTGCGATGACGCCGCGTTCGACAGCTTTTTTTGCAAGCAGGCCAGCGGCGATCATCACCTGCGGGTTGGAGGTGTTCGTGCAGCTCGTGATCGCGGCGATAACGACGCGGCCGTGTTCAAGATCGAAAGAGGACCCATTGGAGAGGGTGACAGGAACCTTGAACTCCGAACTCTTGTCATCTGGAAGTGATCTGGTGAGCGCCTCTCGGTACATGGGCTTGGCGAGGTTGAGTGGAACGCGGTCTTGCGGACGCGATGGGCCGGCGAGACTTGGGACGACCGTGGAGAGGTCGAGCGAGAGATGCTCGGAATAGACCGGCTCAATATCGGGGTTGTGCCACAGGCCCTGTTCCTTTGCATAGGCCTCAACGAGTGAGACCTGCTCCTCGGCGCGTCCGGTGAGTCGCAGATAGTCGAGCGTCTGTTCGTCGATCGGGAAGATGGTGATCGTTGAGCCGTATTCGGGAGACATGTTGCCGATCGTGGCGCGGTTCTCGACGGGAAGGTTCGCGATCCCCGGTCCGTAGCATTCGACGAATTTACCGACGACGCCGTGGTTTCGCAGCAGTTCTGCGAGCGTGAGTACGAGATCGGTGGCGGTCGACCCCTCGGGCAGCGCACCCTCGAGGCGAAGTCCGACCACCTTGGGAACCAGCATCGAGATCGGCTGGCCGAGCATCGCCGCCTCCGCTTCGATCCCACCGACACCCCAGGCGACGACCGAGAGGCCGTTCACCATCGGGGTGTGCGAGTCGGTTCCGACGACGGTGTCGGGATACGCGTTGTTGGAGCTGTCACAAAAGACGACCTGCGAGAGAAGCTCGAGATTGACCTGGTGGCAGATGCCGATGTCTGGCGGGATCAACCGGAAGTTCGAGAAAGCCTGTTGTCCCCAGCGCAGGAAGCGGTACCGCTCGATGTTGCGTTCGGCCTCGAGCCGGGCATTGATGGAAAATGCATCGGGTCGTCCGGCGGAGTCGACGACCACCGAGTGGTCGATCACGAGGTCGACCGGAACCAAGGGGTTGACAAGGTCCGAGGACCCCCCGAGCGCCTCGACTGCATCGCGCAGGACGGCAAGATCGACGACGCAGGGAACTCCAGTCAGATCTTGGAGCAGAATTCGCGCAGGGGAGTAAGCGATCTCGCGTTCCCCGGCGCCGTTGGTGGCGAAATCCGCCAGCGCGGCGATGTCGCCCTCGCGCACGTTGACGCCATCTTCATTGCGTAAAAGGTTCTCCAAAAGGACCTTGATGGAATAGGGCAGATGATCGATGTCGTGTCGATCGCCAAGGGCACTGAGGCGATAGATCCCGTATTTTCTGTCGCCGACATCGAGCGTTCCCCTTGCCCCAAAGCTGTCCTGTGTCATTTCGTCCTCCACCGCGCGCGGCGCGCGCTCCTTCGACGCTAATGGTTTTGACGCGTCCGGTCATATACGCAGGTCAAAGGGTAGTCCGCAGCGAAGAGTCACCGTCGGAAAGAATCTGTATCCGGCGGTCTTTCCGCGATGGTACCGGTCAGTAGTAAGAAAGGAATGAATGTCGGATCTCCCCCAACGGTCCGCACGTCATGGCCAAGGAGCGTTCATGGTATTCGTGCAGGTTCGGGACTTGTCTTCCCGGTGAGCGCATCCGCGAGCGACGATCTCGTCGTCGACATCAACAATGTCACCGTCGTGGTGAATGGCCGCGAGACCCTCGGTCCGATCAGCTTGCAGATCAATGCGCAGGAGCGCTGGGCACTGATTGGCCCAAACGGTGCAGGCAAGACGACCCTCCTGTCGCTCGCCGGTGCGGAGCGACACCCGACGAGTGGGCAGGTTCATGTCCTCGGAGAGCTCATTGGTCGGACCGACCTGCGCGAGCTGAGAAAGCGCATTGGCTCCGTTGGGCATCTCGTTGCTGATCGACTTCCCAGAGATGCGACGGCGCGCGAGGTGGTGTTGACCGGCCGGGACAGCACGCTTGCAACCTGGTGGTCGACGTTCAGCCCACACGACGAGGCGCACGCGGTTGAACTGTTGCACCAGTTGCGATGTGACCGGATCGTCGACCAGCACTTTGGTCGGTGCTCTCAGGGCGAACGCCAGCGAATTCTGCTCGCGCGTTCACTCTTTGGGCGACATCCACTTCTGTTGCTCGACGAACCTGCGTTGGGTGTCGATCTCCCCGGACGCGAGTCACTCATCGCGGCGCTCGATGATCTGGCCTCCTCGTCGAGTCCACCAACAACGGTGCACGTTGTCCATACCCTTGAAGAGCTTCCGCGGTCGACCTCGCACATGCTGATGCTTCGCGAGGGAATAACCGTCGCGGCGGGGCCAATTGACGAGGTGTGCACGAATATTTTGCTGAGCGAGTGCTTCGGCATCCCGATGCGCGTCTCGCGTATCGATGGCCGCCTTCACGCAACAGCGACACCTTCGTGGTGAGACGACCAGCCTCTCCGATCTGTGTCGGTGCCGCCGGGTTGTGACCCAGGTGGAGGGAGTGCCGGGCCGGTTCGAAATCGAAGCTGAGGGGGTTCTCGAGGCCGCCATCGCCTGGCGTATCATTGTCGACAAGGTTCTTGCGGATCCACGCGCGATCCAGCTCGAGGACCTCTTCTTCGACTCGTTGGTCGAGTTCGCGCGAGAAATTGGCGGGCAACGCGCGCACGCCGAGCAGAGGAGCCATTAGAAAGGATGTTGTGACCTCATTTTTCGTTGACCTCATCTTGGTATTGCGATGAGCGATATCGCGCGCGACGCGAACGCCGGGCCTCAACTGCAGCTGACGCATCGACGCATCTTGGTCGTCATGGGGGCGCTGATGCTCGGGATGTTTCTTGCCGCGCTCGACCAAACCATTGTTGCCACGGCGCTCCCGACAATTGTTGCTGATCTGCATGGTGCATCGCACCTCTCGTGGATTGTTGTCGCGTACCTGCTCGCGTCGACGGTTTCGACACCGCTGTGGGGAAAGCTTGGAGATCAATATGGACGCAAGATCTTCTACCAAAGCGCAATCCTCATCTTTCTCCTCGGGTCGGTGCTCTCGGGACTGAGCCATTCCATGATCGAGTTGATTGTTTTCCGATCGATACAGGGCCTTGGTGGAGGCGGCCTCATGGTCGGAACCCAGGCGATCGTCGGCGATATCGTTTCGCCGCGCGAGCGTGGCCGATACCAGGGCCTGTTTGGTGCGGTGTTCGGCGTGGCGAGCGTGATCGGTCCTTTGCTCGGAGGTGTCTTCGTGGAGCAGCTCTCTTGGCGCTGGATCTTTTACATCAATGTCCCTGTCGGAGCAGTCGCGCTTGTCGTCATCGCAATGCAGGTTCCGGGAAACCTGCGGCGTGTGCGTCACATCATCGACTACTCCGGAACGATCGTTCTTGTGCTTGCAACAACGGCGCTCGTGCTCTTTACGAGTCTCGGTGGAACGACCTACGCGTGGGGATCTGCCCCGATCATCTTTTTTGGTTCAGCTGGTGCCGTGCTCGTCGCAGTGTTTGTCTTCGTTGAGCGCCGGGCGGCGGAGCCGGTATTGCCGCTGCACCTTTTTGCAATCCGTACCTTCTGGGTCGCGAACGTCGTGGGATTCATTGTTGGTTTCGCGATGTTCGGTGCGATTACCTATCTTCCGCTGTTTTTCCAGGTTGTTCACGGTGAGTCACCGACGATCTCAGGCCTTGAGATGTTGCCGGTGATGGGTGGAATGATGTCTGTCTCGATCGGGGCGGGGCAGTTCATCAGCAGGACCGGCCGGTACCGTGCCTTCCCGATCATCGGTACCGCGCTCATCACGATAGGCCTGCTCTTGCTGTCGCGTATGGGGATCCACACCAATCCTGTCTATTCCGCGTTCTTCATGCTCGTCCTCGGGATGGGGCTCGGATCCGTGATGCAGATCCTCGTGCTTGTTGTGCAAAATGCTGTGCCCTATTCCGAGCTCGGAGTCGCGACCTCCGGAGCGACATTCTTCAGATCTATCGGCGGATCATTTGGCGCGGCGATTTTCGGAGCGATATTTTCGAATGTGCTCGTAGGAAATCTCATCCGTCACCTTGGCAGTGCTGGCCTGCCGAAGGGGTTGTCGAGTTCGAGTATTACGCCGGCGGTGTTGGACCGGCTCCCCGAGATTGTCCGCGGCGGTCTTGTGGCCGCCTACGCGGACTCGATCCGAACCGTGTTCGTGATTGCCGCGCCAATAGCCGCTATTGCATTTTTCTTCGCGTGGCGCATTCCGAACATCGAACTCAGGAGAGCCGTGTCAACTCGACCGGTTGCGGCCGACATCGAGCCCGATCACGCGCAAGATGGTGCGATTCAGGAGGCTCGTGAAAACGAGTCTGACGCGTCACCAGACACGACCAAAGCAGGAGCCCGCTAGGTCCGCTCCGGATTCAATCGTCGGTTCCAGGTCGCGTGGATATCGCCCGAGAACACGCCTTTGCTACGACCGCGTGAAAGACGATGGATGTTGTGTCAAGCCGTTTCCGGCGAGGCAGTGGTCGATGATGTGGAGCGCCCGTTCGACACTGGTATCCCCAGTCCGTTGCCCGACGCGTTCTGATAGCTGATCCCGTGCTCTGAGAAGCAGGGAGGCGCGTCCATCTACCAAGGCTGTAATCTCGTGCGCCGCGTCGAGTGTCGAAGAACGCCCTCCGATGTTGATTGCCATCTTTACGAGTGCTTCGACCGCCGGATCGATCTCGAGGAGGTCGACGATCTCTCGCGCAAACTGAGCCACGGCAATCTCGGAACCACTCTCTCGCTTGAATGCACGTTGTGCGATCACCTGCCCGCCGCGTTCTTCGATGAGGTGACTCAACTTTTCCAGCGTCTTTCGTGGCGCGAACCGGTAGGCGCAAAAGGTGGCGAATCTCGTCGCACCGAGCGCGGTGAGCGCATGGATCTCCCTCTTGGTGACGCGAGCCGGGCCCACACCAGCGATGGGGTATCTCTCGACGAAGGTCCCGAGAAGCACGAGATCGGCCATGGCAATCTCATCGAGTCCGACCTCGCTCAACCTCTTTGTCTTTACCGTTGCACCCGCGTGAGAGAGCGCGCTCTCGAGCTGATCTGCGATGGCCTTGGTGTGACCAGCCTTGCTCTCAAAGGTGATGAGGATTGTCGCAGCACTCCTGTTCTTTTCGGGAGGATGTGGACGCGCGAGGTGATCGAGTATCGCCTCAGCAGCCCTGCGTCCCTGTGCCATTGCCTCGACCACGCTCGAAGGTCCAATCAGCGCGTCCCCCGCGACGAAGACTCGGTCGTTCGATCCGAGCGCCGCACTGAGGCGGCCGATCTCGCGCACGATCGAGAGTTCGCCGATGCGGCGATGCCGGGCAAACGCGGGCGCACCCGCCGCGGGAAGTCCGCTCGCCTGGAGGCGACGGTCAAGAACATCGGGCAGGGGTCGGGCGATGGGCTTTTCTGGGGCGAACCCAACTAGCGCGGGATCGATCCGGTATCCCATCGCCATCACGACCAGATCGACGTGCTCGGTCGTCACCGGCGAATCGTCGATCGTCGGCAATTTGGTTGCATTCTTTTGATGCGTCGAGCTCAGCACCGCCTGTTCGACCCTCCCGTTGTCCCCCTCGAGTCTCGTCAGCGTGCGCTGGAATCGGATGTCGACACCCTCTGCTCGCGCCTCTTTAAGTTCGTCGGGCCGGACGGCAGCGTAATGCTCGTCCATCCAGTCGATACAGATCGCGTTCGCTCCAAGACGCCGCGCAAGTCTCGCCACGTCCATCGCCGTGTTGCCCGCGCCGAGCACCAACACGGTCTTCAGCGTGTCAGGGTCTTGTCCGTCCCTTGCGGCAAAGAGCGTGAATGGCTGCGCGTCCACAAGAGACGCTCGAGCCGCGCTGACGAAGCGGGTCGCGTCAATGACTCCGTCGAGGTCGCCTCCGGCAACCGGGAGGCGGATCGCACTTTCGGCTCCCGTCGCGAGTAGCACCGCATCGTGTGTCTGTCGAAGCCTCTCCACCGTGTCGAGCGTGACGGTCTCGTTGCCAACGAAAGTGACACCGCTCGCGAGGAGTTGTTGCCAGGGACGCTCGGCAACCGCGCGCGGCAGGGTGAAGTTCGGTATGCCGGCGTGCAAGAGACCACCGGGCTCCGCGTCCTTGTCGATCACCGTGACCTTCGCGCCAGCGCGTACGAGTTCGAATGCTGCTCCGATGCCTGCCGGGCCAGAGCCTACGATCGCGACCGCGAGGCTCTTAGCCCGTGAATCTTGGACGCGGATCGGTGGGACCGGCGCGTTGTCCGTGATGAAGCGCTCGATGGCTCCGATGGCGACTGGCTCTCCACCGGCGAGTGACCACGTGCACGCACCCTCGCACTGCAGGGCCTGATCGCAGACCCGAGAACAGATGTCGGGAAGGAAACTCGTGCTTCGGATTACCTTGTGTGCCTCATCGAGGTCTCCGGCGCTCACGGCTGCGATGAATGACGGTATGTCGTTGTGCGCAGGGCAGCCGCGCACGCAGGTCGGGTCCGGACAGTGCAGGCAACGCGAAGTTTCGGCGAGCACATCGGTCCAACTTTCGATGCCGTGTCGCGTCTCTTCGAGATTTCCCTCAAGGCCTTTCATGTGCTGCTGAGCGATATCGACGCGCGAGGCGACCATGAGGGGGCCCTCGACCTTGATCGCACCAAACGGACAGGTCCTCACGCACTGGCGGCACCCCACGCAGCGGTCATCGCGCGCGACTGCGATCCAGCTGGAGAGGTCCATCGTCAATGCGCCCATGGGGCAGCGGATGACGCACTCCTGACACCCCGCGCAACGGTCCGCGAAGATCGTGACATGTGGGCTTTCGGTGATTGTGTCGGAATCGAGTGTTCGGTGCAACAGAGTCATCTGATGCCTCCTAGGGTGCCGCGTGGATGATGATGTAGAGAACTCCCGCGACAAGTCCGCAGGCAAGCGGGAGTGCGAGCGCTATGGAGCGCGCCGCAATCGGATGGCGTGAGATCAGGATCAGTTCGCGGTTCGAGATCTTCCAACTCGCCCACATCGAGGCGGCTGTGCCGAGCGCGATGACAATTAGCTGAACGTTGACGATTCCGCCGATCGAGAGGATATGCGTGTGGTACAGCATCGATTTCGTCGATCCCGCACCAAAGAGGTGCCCCACCGCGGGAACGATTCGCGTCGCGTGCTCGAAGAATTTCGGGAGCTGTCGTGCGAAATAGTCCGCACCGACAACCGGAATGAGTCCATACATCAACGGCAGGAAGTACATGCGAAACCGACTCGTTCGAGTGATGAAGTTCGTGTTCGCCGCTGCTGGGAGCTCAGCGTGCATCGATGGACCAACCGGATCGACGGCCAACATGTGCAGTACCGAGCCTTGGCCCTGTGACATTGTGTGGCTTGAAAACGCGAGCGCATTCACCGATGGTTCCGGATACGCAGCGATATGCACGCCCTCATTGACCTCGAGGTCGTCTCGCGCGAGCACATGTTCTATGCCTTTCACGATTGCGGCCATGAGAAGGGTAACCAGTCCGATGATCATGATGTAGTCGATCGGGTTCGGATAGGCGAGATGCGTCACGCGGTTCATCCAGGTGTCGATGCTCGCGAAGACATTGGTCGCATTGAACTGCTGGAAGATGACGAGCCCCCACAACGCCGCTACGGCCCACGCGATGTCGGCGCGTCGCCTCGTCGGTGCAACGACCGAGGTAAGCGGCTTTTGCAGGAACAGACCGATGTTGTCCTCGGGGCAACTCTTGTAGCACTCGCTGCACAGCCCACAGGCGAGGTTGGAGTCCGCGCTTCCCGGCCAGGTGTACCAGGGGCAGCCATAACCGTTGGTTCCTCCGCGCATACAGTCCTTTGTCTCGCAGTCGAGACAGATCTGTCGATCCCGTGTTCGGAAACCGGCAACGGATCCCATCGCACCGACGGTGCCGATCAATGCGGAAAGCGGACAAATGTAACGACAAAAGGTGCGTCGCTCGAAGATGAGAAAGAACAGCAATGCGCTGGCGACGATTCCGAGAACCATGAAGCTCGTCGCCCACGGGTTGCCGGGACCGGCGATATTGAAGAACTCCTCGATCCATGTGAGCAAAAGGAATGTTCCAACCGAGAGCAAGAAGCCGTAGCGGGCGATGGGCTCGGGGAGCTTGCGTCCGAGGCCGAGACGGTGCTGGGTACGCTTCCACAGCGAACCGCGCTGGACCCACTCCGCGAATCCGCCGAAGGGACACATCGCGCACCAGGCTCTCCCAACCACGACCATCATCACGAAGACGAGACAGAACCAGATGTACCAGGTGATTGCGGTCCCGAAATTCAACCCGGGCACGACGGTTCCGAGGAGCCCGGTGAGGATCACGACCCAGAAGATGATCTGGTTCGGAACGATCAGGGCGAACTGGAACCTCCGGCTGCGCAGCATCCGGGCGACCCTCGGATGTCGCGCAACATCCCAGTTCTTTTGCAGATCACTCGGCGAGAAATGACGGTCGGCCTCTTCGCGCACCGCTGGTCGCAGGTGTATCGCGACCGCCACGGGATCGTGGGGCGAGATCGACTCCTGAGAGGAAAGTTCAGACACGCTCGTTCGGGTCATGAGACCCCCTTCACACCTATAGTTGTTTACTCCACGTAGTTCGGTTTAGCAGATGTAATAGCTATACGTCAAGTCACAAGCTATACTTATTTCATGGATATGACCCTCTCCAAGCGGGGTGACTACGTCGTACGGTCCGCGCTGTGCCTCGCTCGCGCCTATGCAGATGGCGGGTATCGCAAGATCCGTGAGGTGGTGGCGGAGATGGACATCCCGCAGACGTTCGCCTCGCAGATCCTCGCCGATCTGGTCCGCGCTGGACTGGCGAGCTCCCGCGCCGGAAAGTCGGGCGGTTATCGCCTCGTCCGTTCCCCAGAGAAGGTGAGTCTGCTCGAGGTGATCGAGGCAGGGGAGGGACCGCTCCGCTCCGAGCGATGCGCGCTGGGAGCGGGACCGTGTCGCTGGGAGAAGGTGTGTCCTTTGCACGAGACGTGGGGGGCTGCCACGAGCGCGTTGCGCGAGACGCTTGGTGAGACGAGCCTCGCGCAGATCGCGGCGCGCGACGCGGCGCTTGAACATTCTGATTACCCGCAGCCATTTGATTCGCATCGACATAGCTCGACCACGCTCGTGGTCGAGGATTGGGTGCAAGTCGAGGTCCCCCGTTCAGTGGCATTGCAACAGTTCGAACACACTGAGCCGTGGCTCGCGCGCTGCGTGAAGGCGGGCTACCACGATGTCGAAGGACTTCGTATTGGTATTGACCCGACGAGTCTGCCGTGGGAACCATCGACGACACCTGCGGTTGTGCTCACGCGCTTGGATGAGGAGTATGCGTATTCGCAGCGACTCATTTGGGAGGCAGGGGGCTCGCGCGGTCCCTCCTCTCATTTCGAGGGAATGCTCACGATCCGAGCGATCGATGACGACCGCACGGAACTGCGTGTGAGTGGAAAGTTTCGCCCCCCTGTGATCTCCGCGATGTCTGATCACGCGCTCACCGAGAGACTCAGTCGCGCGACGCTCCGCACCGCGCTTCGCGAGATTGCCAGAGTGCTTGAACACTCGTCACAACTCGCTGGAGCGAAAACTCACTGACGACTCCGCCACCCTTGGCAGCGCCTACTAGACGACGTTGTCATGAGCGCCGGAACTCCGCGAGACAGCAATCTGAAGATGCACCTTTGGAGACGGAACCAGTTTTTTCGACTATTCGGGCCGTCCGTCGGAGTCGGCCAAAACACTCCGGGATCGGGAATCGCGTGGCGAGAGCCAGCGAGTGGATCCGTTGATACACGCCACCATGTGCGTGCGCGTCGGACGCAAATGAATGGCGCGTAGGATCGCAGGCGTGAACGAAGCAGCCGGCATGCGCAATCGGGTCATAGTTGCTGCGGTTGCTGCGGTTGTCGCCACCGCGTTGGTTGGCACCTTGCTTGCGGTTGTGTTTGCGCGGCGAAATCAAAATGCATTGCCGACGGTGCACGCCGTACAGCCGACCGATCGCATCGTGCCAAGCGAAGTGGCGCGGATACCGCTTGTCAACCAGGCCGGTCAGACGACGCATCTCGCAGACTTTCACGGCAAGATCGTCGTGCTCGCCGATTTCATGACCTCTTGCCAGGAGGTGTGCCCGATCACGGCGGGAGCACTCATGAGTGTGCAACGCGACCTCGCTCACGCGCACCTACTTGGCAGTATCGAGATCGTTGAGGCCACGATCGATCCAAGGCGTGATTCGCCGAGTCGCTTTCGCGTCTATCAACGAGCCTTTGGCATCCACTGGACGATGTTGACGGGTACGGCCGCGAACATCGACCGACTGTGGTCCTGGTTTGGTGTGATCTACCAGCGAGCTCCTGAACCAAAGCCTCCGGCGATCAACTGGCAGACGGGCAGGCCTTACACCTACGACGTTGTGCACTCTGACGCAGTCATTGTGCTCGATCGGGCCGGTACCGAGCGGGCGATTGCCGTTGGAAACCCGAATGTCGGCGGTAGGCTTCCGGAGCGGCTTTTGACCCTGCTCGACAAGCAGGGTCGCGCCAATCTCGCGCAGCCGGGATTTGGAAGTTGGACCCCATCTGACCTGATCGACGCGATCGGCACCGTACTTGGCCGGTCGATTCCCATCTCGGGCAATTAGGAGAAGCACTCCACAACAGAGGCGTCGGACAAAACCAGCCCGCGTTGACCTCGATCCACGACACCGGGGAGTGCGTGATGGCCAGAGAAGCCGGTGATCGACACTGAAGTTAGGACGACGCGAGTCATCTCACGCTGCCCCCGGCAACTCTGTGCCGCTCGGGGGGGGGGTAGATCCAGTCCTTCGTCGCTCACCGAATCGATGACGACGGTTGGATATAGACAGCGCATCCAGCGTTGGCCCTTTCAACCCAAGATGTAACCGTTGACCAGAAGGTGGTCATGGCACATCCACCTTCGGATCGGATTCACCGAGGTGGGCTGAGCTAGCGCGGAGAGCTCCTCGTCGCGCTCGACGGGCTCTTCGCCAACCCAACGCGTGAGGACTCGGCGAGAGGTGTTGGATGAGCCGACGCCACCGTCGGTGAACGGTGGATTCACCCCTTAATGCCTGCTCAGCACGGAAGATTTCTGCCACCAATGGCCTTTCAGGGCTATTTCAAAAGAGTCATCCATAAAATTCCGAAAACGGACCAAAAATGTTTCGCGGTACGGTAGCAGTACATGCGATTGGATGACTGGTTTTTGACCCTTGAGGAAAGGGCTAACCCACACAGCAGGATCGACGCGAGTGGGACATCGAGAGAGGCCTGGACCGAGGGCAACGATGTGTCTTTCCTCATCGACGGTGAGGCGTACTTTTCGCGACTCTTGGAGGAGATCACCGCCTTGGAATATGGCGACCAGTTGCGCTTCACTGACTGGCGCAGCGACGGGGACGAACGTCTGAGTGACGGTGGTCCGACGATTCGGTCACTCGTGGTCGACACCTGTCGTCGCGGAGTGGACGTTCGCGGCCTGCTCTGGCGATCGCACAGCGACCGCTTGGCCTTCAGCGCGAAGCAGAATCGACGCTTTGGTGTGGACGTGACGAGGGCGGGCGGCCAGGTTCTCCTCGACGAAAGGGTCCGACGCGGTGGGTCGCATCACCAGAAGGCGGTACTACTTCGACACCCCTCGTTCCCCGAGCGTGATATTGCGTTCGTCGGGGGCATCGATCTGTGTCACGGTCGTCGCGACGATGGCCGCCACCGTGGGAACGACCAGGCGATCAAATTGGACGCGCGCTACGGTTCGCGTCCCCCGTGGCACGACGTACAGCTCGCCGTGCAAGGCCCGGCGATCAGTGACCTCGACTGGACGTTCCGTGAGAGATGGGAGGACCCTACGCCACTGAATCACGCGGGTCTCGCGCGGTCGTGGACGTCGAGGGTCCTGTCGCGAGACCGCATCGCCGGTACACTGCCCGTCGCGCTCGCTGATCCGCCCGCCCCGGGTGGGCACGCCGTTCAGGTGTTGCGCACCTACCCGGCGCGCAGGCCTCCATACCCGTTCGCTCCGTCCGGAGAGCGCAGCGTCGCCCGAGCGTTCGCCAAAGCAGTCCGGCGGGCTCGCACGCTGATCTACATCGAAGATCAGTACTTCTGGTCGATCGAGATCGCCGAGATCCTCGCGAGTGCTCTGCGACAACAGCCTGGACTACAGCTCATCGCCGTCGTCCCGCGCTTTCCGGATAAGGACGGGCGTCTCTCGGGACCGCCGAGTCGCCTCGCACAGGCCCGGGCCCTCGCCGTAGTTCAGGCCGCGGGTGGCTCGCGCGTGGGCATCTACGACGTTCAGAACGAGGCGGGAACGCCGATTTACGTCCACGCCAAGGTCTGCGTGATCGACGACGTGTGGGCGACGGTTGGTTCGGACAACCTCAATCGGCGTTCGTGGACGCACGATTCGGAGCTCTCGTGCGCGGTGATTGACAGTGAAAGGGACGCTCGTGAACCCCTCGACCCGGCTGGATTGGGTGACGGCAGTCGCAAATTCGCGCGTGACTTGCGTCTCGCGCTCTGGGCAGAACACCTCGGAAGCACACCTGACGATCCCGCCCTTCTCCCGCTTGTGGGTTCGACACAGCTGTGGGAGGCGGCCGGCCGCGGAGACGACCTCGGGGAGGATCCGAGTGATCGCGGAGTCCGATCGTCGAGTCGCGTTCGAGCTCACGCGATCGCGCCTGTTCCTCGCGCAAATCGCCTGTTGGCCGAGCTCGCCTATCGCGTGATCTTTGACCCGGACGGCCGTCCGATGGCGCTGCGAATGAAGCATCGCTTTTGAGCGTTGACGACGCAGCACCAGCTGCTCGCCTGGGCGAGAGAACAGTCGAGTTGTTAAGTCCGCGCGACTCTTTCAAGATTCTCAGGAGGTCTGTAGGTGACCGCTGGAGTACGAGCCTTCTTTGGTCACTCGGTTGGCGATGCTAAGTTCCAGCAGCGTCGCCGATCTGTCAGAACATCGCGCCCGTTGTCGTCTCGCCAGAGCAAAGTCGAGCGACGCCTTTCAAAAGATGAACGGCACGAGCATCTTGGTCGAGAGCTTGTACAGCGCGTAGGCCTCTGGGAACTGCTTGGTCATGTAGCGCTCTTCGACGGTCGCGCTGTAGATGAAGTAGGTCCCGGCTAGGGCGATGGCGATCAGCCACCACCAGCTCAGCGCCACCGCGGTGCCGATGCCAGCGACGAGGATGCCCGAGTAGATCGGATGGCGGACCAGGTGGTAGGGGCCGCTTGTCACCAGCTCTGGCTCGTCCTTTTGCGTCATCGGTGTGCCCCAGTTGCGCCCGATGTGCACACGTGCCCAGATTGCGAACCCCAACCCGAGAGCGAGAAGGACGAGCCCGAGGCCGGCGCGCCACGGATCCGTGTTGAGGCCGTGGTCCCGAAAGGCTCCCAAGCGCACCAAGAGGATCACGGCGACAACGATCATCGCCCTGATACGCAGATCGCGCGACCACGGGACGCGACCTCTCTTTATGGAAAAGGCTGCCGCGAGCCAGTACAGCCAGAACGCCGCCCATGCGACGGCGAAGACGGTCTCGACCGTTCGCATCGTCATTCATACTTCCACAGTGCTTGGCGGTTTACGGTGAGGATTTCGGGTTCAGTGCCCGCGCGGTGTGCCAGAACGTGCACTCCGAGGGGCTGGTGTGGCTCGGCGAAAGTGCCGACGGTTGACGGCGTAGAACATCGAACGGCACGTCGAACAGTGTCGCTCATGGTAGCGGTGGAGGTGCAGACGGATCGGGCATTGTCATGATGAAGAGATGATTACCGACAGCAATTACCGACGCAATTGGCATCTATACGGGCCATCCGATCCAGCTATCAGTGAGGAGACACCGTGGAACCTCGCATTCATGTGATCACCTTGGCAGTTGGCGACCTCGAGCGGTCGCTCGCGTTCTACCGCGACGGTCTTGGGCTTGAGTCGCCCGGGGTTATCGGAACGGAACATTCCGGTGATGAAAACAGCGCCGCTGGAGCCGTTGCAATGTTCGAGCTCGACGGCGGACTTGTTCTTGCCCTTTATCCGCGGACTGAGCTTGCGAAAGACGCCAACATCGATCTTGTGCCCGCGTCATCGGGTTCCTTCAGCATCGGGCACATCGTTCCCGAACAAAGTGACGTGGACGCGCTGCTTGTCGCAGCCGTCGCTGCGGGAGCATCAATCACGGAGGCTCCACGCGAACGTCCGTGGGGGATCTACTCGGGTTATTTCCGTGATCCTGACGACCATCTCTGGGAGATCATCTGGACTCCAACCTCCGATTCCGACTAGCGCTATGGCATCATCTCAGTATGCGGGGACCTGTTGTTTGATTATCGCTTCAGGAATCTGAGGTAGAACGCCGTGAATACCAGCACTATTCCGACGTTTGCGATCAGCCGAGGCCCGAAGTGGTGTCTGAAGAACAAGATGTCGACGGCGACGATGACGGCGATGAGCGTGATTACGTAAAGCACGTTGGTCATGTTGTGTCTCCGTTCTTTCGTCCGCATCACCGTGATCGCCGACACCCTTGGATAACGTGGCGTCGTCGCACAAAGGCGCACGTGTCGCAATGCGGGTCACGGCTCAAGGACCATTTCCCGCAACGCTCGATGGTCCTCGCTCGAGTGGACCATCGCCAGTTCCGCGAGGTGAAAGCCAGACGACGAGCACAAGTCCAAGGAGCTGCAATTATCTCGTCAATCATGACATCTTCTTCCGGGTTTCAAGGAAATCGTCGTACTGTCACCTTGTGTGAACGAGCGTAGGTGCTCGTCGAGCACCCCGCCCGACGCGATGCAACGACGATGCGATCAGCGTTCCAGAAACGCCGGTCGTGAGCTGTCGTGAACACAGATTGCGCGCCCGGATGATCGTCAGCTTGCACGGGATGGCACCCCAGATCGACGGGTCGGCGCGTTGATGACGTCTATGGCCATATGGGGCATGAATCGGGTTCGAGTTGCTCAACTCTTTTGCCGTAGCGGTATTCGGAGCGGAGTTCTAGAAGACCCCATCTCATAGAGGCCACCAATCGAGGGTGAAGTTTGGTGTGTAAACGAGGCAAGACGTTGCCATTTGGGACAGCGATTAAAGATATTCGCGAAATACCATGAGTTGAACATGCCATGTGGGAAAATGGGACATGGCACCTTCCCCGCGATCCCAGACCAAGCAGCCGAAACGTCCCAAGGTGGTGCGCCCTCGGCGTGACTTTGCTGCACTCGAAGCGCGGCGCATGCGCGCGGCAGATCTCTTTGCCCGTGGACGCCGCCCAGCCGAGGTGGCGCGTGAACTCGAGGTCAGCATCCA
>DATKRV010000083.1:0-5199 GCA_035532075.1 Acidimicrobiales bacterium
CGGACTTTGCCAATACTGGGAAAGCGAGAATGGTGCTCGCCCTGACGCGGCACTTGCGAAATGATTCATGTACACGGACAGGCATTGCGGAATCGGCCCACCGGCCCGTCCGTGGGCATCAACGAATGCTCCGCCGGTGAAGGTCCAGACTCGATAGAAATGCCTGATTTCGTCCAAGCCTTGACCTGGCGGCTGGGCGAAGACGAGGAACGTTCCAACGGTGAGCGCCAAGACAGCATAGAGAGACGGGAGTTCTTTGAGCCTACGGAAAATCTGCTCGACGCTTCCATGGACTGGCATTCGGCTGGCTTTCCGGTTGTGGGGAGAAGGGCCATGACTCTCGAGACGCCGATCCAGAGATCGGGCGAACGACCGCCGGCCGTATTTCTACCAAATCCGGCACAACCCCCTGCCGTCAGGACCGGCGGCTGGCCGCGGGACGTGCCAGACTCCTTCTCCTAGGGTCCAGCGCGGGTAGTAATGTTTGCGCTTGCTCCGGCAAGCAGTGAAAGGGCGGTCGTGCGGTTCGCAGACAAAACGGTGGTAGTAACCGGGGCCGGGGGCTTTATCGGTAGCGCTCTCGTAGAGCATCTCGTGGGAGTGGGAGCCCGAGTTCGGGCGATGCTGCGGTACACGTCCCGTGCGGAACGAGGATGCCTCAGCTACGTGCCCGAGTCCGTGATGCGAGAGGTCGACATCACCTTTGGCGATGTGAGGGATATCGACGCGATGCGTGAGATTATTACCGGCGCTGATTTGATCTTTCACCTTTCCGCCCTCGTCGGTATCCCCTACTCCTACGAGCACCCCCAAGAAGTAATTGACACAAACATACTCGGGACAGCCAACGTTCTCTTGGTCGCAAAGGAGCTTGGTACTCTTGAGCGCGTCGTTCTCACGTCTACGAGCGAGGTTTACGGCTCAGCCTTATATACGCCCATCGACGAGCAGCACCCGCTCCAGGCGCAGTCGCCCTATAGCGCAACCAAGATCGCCTCCGATGCATTGGGCATTAGCTTCAATCGTTCATTCGGTATGCCAATCACCATTGTCCGCCCGTTCAACGCCTATGGACCGCGCCAGTCCGCCCGCGCCGTGATCCCGACCATCATCAGCCAGGCCTTGACCGACAGGAAGCTGAAGCTCGGGGCGATAGATACGATTCGTGACTTTACGTATGTTGAGGACACTGCGCGTGGATTCGTAGAGGTGGCATCCTCCGAGGCTGCCCTGGGCGAGGTGGTGAATCTCGGCTCGGGCGTCGAAACCAGCATCCGCGACGTTATTGAGCAGGTTGCCAAGATCGTCGGTCACGACCTTGAGATCATCGTCGAAGATCGCCGGGTGCGCCCGGATAAGAGCGAGGTTTCACGACTACACGCCGAGAGCTCGAAGGCCCTCCAATTAGCCGGCTGGCGCGCCGAGGTGTCGCTCGAGGAAGGGCTTCGCCGCACGACCAATTGGATCGAGGCGCATCTCGACGCCTACCGGACGCAGGACTACGCCGTATGAAGAGCGTCTTGCTTGCGGGCGGCCTCGGCGTCCGCTTACGCCCTCTCACCTATACCATCCCGAAGCCGCTGCTGCCGGTCGGCGAGCACCCGATTCTCGAAGAGATCATCACCCGCTTGAAGCGTTTCGAGCTGCGGGACATCGTCATTGCCGTCGGCTACCGGGCTGAGCTGATCGAGACGTACTTTCGAGACGGCGCCCACCTGGGAGTCCACGTCGAGTACGCCCACGAATCTGAACCCCTCGGTACGGCAGGGCCTCTCGCACTTGTTCGAAAGCAATTCGGACATACGGCGAAGGACAGTGATTCTTTGCTGGTGATGAACGGTGATTTGCTCACCGAGATCGATTTGCGCCGCTTGATCGACTTTCACGAAGAGCACGGCAACGACATCACCGTGGTGACACGCGAGTTTCAGCTGAAACATCCGTACGGCGTGATTGAGCTTGATGGTGATCGCATCACCAGCGTGGTCGAAAAACCCCAAATCATCGACACCATTAATGCAGGGATCTACGTTTTTCGCTGGTCGACGCTGGAACTCGTGCCAGACGGGCAGGCGTTCGAAATGCCTGAACTGTTGAACACCGCGCTCGAGTCGGGACGTTCCGTCGGAGCGTACCCGTTCGCTGGACCTTGGTTGGCAATTGACGGGATGGAGCAGCTCGAGGAAGGCGCCCGCATCGCGGCCGCTTTTCATGACTGAAATGAAACTTTCGATCGTCATACCTGTTCGTAACGAGGTACAGACAATTGGCACCCTGGTGGACCGGGTGCGTGCAGTCGATTACGGCATGGAACGAGAGATAATTGTCGTCGATGGTGCCTCCACCGATGGCACTCGTCAAGCGCTTCTCGATTTCCCGGCCTGTCCCGATGTCGTGCTCGTATTGGAAGATGAAGCTCGGGGTAAGGGCCGCGCCGTGCGTACCGGATTTGAACGGGCCACGGGCGACATTCTGGTCGTGCAGGACGCGGACTTGGAGCTCGATCCTGCCCAGATACCGTTGTTGCTCGAACACCTCGAGAACGGAGGACGACCGGCGGTTTTCGGTTCACGGTTCAAAGACCAAGGGCGCGGCGATACTCCCCTCTTGAGCTACGCGGGCAACAAGCTTCTTACATGGTCAGCGAATGTGCTCTTCTTCACTCGTCTTACCGATATTTTGACCTGCTACAAGGTGTTGCGGTCGGATGTGGCCAAGTCCCTTCACCTGCAGTGTGATGGATTCGACTTCGATGCCGAGGTCCCTTGCCGGCTGTTGCGTCATGGTTACCAGATTCTCGAAATTCCCGTCGCATACAACCCGAGATCCGTCGAAGAAGGGAAGAAGCTGACGCCCAGCGCCGGGTGGAGCGTCTTGCGCGCCATCCTGCGGATTCGCTTCTCGAGATCCTCGGCGCGTTCTGATCTGAACTCGCCGGTGGGACGCCTGTAGTCGGAATGGCTCGAAGTGAAATGAGTTGCCAAATTGTCGTAAACCGTGGCCTATTTCCAGAGCCCAGTCATGTTGGTCACAGATGGCGGCTTTCGCTGTGGTGCTTTCCCCTGCGATGGGATCTACTGTCGGCTCGATGAGGCAGATGACTGATGCGCGATATACCTCGACCCCTGAGGAAACCCGCCTATCGGATCAGGTCACTGGTGACGACGGCAGGTGCAACTCGGTTATTCGATCGCGGTGGCCTGGCGGGTCATGAACGTCCCTGCCACCTCCCCTTTGCACGGCCTTTCTTGGTTAGACACTCGCTCGAGCGGACGACGCCGCCGCCTTCGTCGTGTACAAATCGTGCGGGTCGGCGACGGACCTAGGCTGTGACCTCCTTTACGCGGACTGCGGCCGACGACCTCACACAAGACCCACCCGTGAGGAAATCACCGTCCCGTAGCCAGCCTCGCAACACACGACTTGCTTCGGTAGCCATTGCTTCGAGCGTGCTCGCTGCGTTGTATCTCGGATTCGTGTTTCACTTCGCTACCAATGAGCCCGTAGGTGACGACTGGAACGTGGTGCCGTTGATCCATAGTGCTCTGCACGGTCAGCTCACATTGAGTGGGCTTTGGGCGCAACATCTAGAGAGCCGGATCTTTTTTCCCAATCTTGTATTCGTAGTCTCGGGATTCATCGATCACTTCGACATCCGAACGATTATTTTGCTTAGTGCCGTCATCTACATCGTCTGCTATTTCATTCTTCTTAGACTCTATCGAGAGTATGACGGTCACCCCCTCACGGCGATTCCTTGTGTTGTTCTCGGGCTCATTTGGTTTAGCTTCGCTGACGTGAAGAACGCACTCTGGGCGTTTCAAGTGGCATGGTTCATGGTGGTGTTCTGTTTTGTCATCTTGATTTATTTGTTCAGCGTCTCATCTTTGAACCGGTCAATTGCGCTTGCAATTTCCCTGCTTGTTGCGGTGGTTGCTTCTTACTCGGCCTTGCAAGGATTCGTGTTGTGGCCTTTGGGGCTATTTCTACTCTTCTGGAAGACCCCTTGGAGCCGACGTACCTACATCGATGCAGGCATTTGGATGATCGGGTGCGTCACAGCTGTGGTTCTATTACTTCGCGGTTACAGCCAACTAATCGCCTTGGGCACTTGTCCCGCGGCGGCTCGCTGCCAATCCGGGTACCTCGTGGGTCACCTTTCAGAAGCGCTGCTGTTCTTCTTCCGAGTGGTGGGAAACGTCTATCCCACCACGGCGAACGCGGTGGGGGCCCAGGAGATCATCGGGGCAGTGCTCGCGTTGATTTCCATCGTTATCGTCGTTGCGTCCTTCAGAGAGCGGCGAGTCAGACTTCGCGTTCCTCTCCCTTCAGCAATCATCCTTTTCTCGCTCGTTTTTGACGCGATGATCGTTTACGGCCGATTCGGTTACGGTACGCCTGCTCTTCAATACGTGATGCCCCAAGTAATGCTGCTCGCGGGTATCGCAACGTACCTGCTGCCAAGGATTTCTAGAGGTCATTTCACATTGCGCTCAAGACGTTCTCTCATCATACGCGGCCTTTATTTCTGTTCGGTGATCCCGTTGCTGTTGTGGGTTATCGGAACAACAAGCTTTGGCGTGATGCAAGCGCGACAGACTCAGAAGGCCGCAATCACCGAAGCGAGATTAGTCGTCAATCTCTCGCGTATACCCGACGACCAGCGGTTCTGTTATGAGGGTATTATTTTGGGAGGTGGGATTTGGAGCGGAGCCCTTATGAACACGGTGGACGCCCCTATTTTCAAGGACGCGAAAGAGGACGGGCTGAGCCTGTTCAGTCCTGGTGCCTTTAAGATCTACTATTCCGAGGGGCCACCGAATTTGTCAGGGTGTAGACCTCGTCATGGTGAGGCGGTTCCCACTCATTAGCAAACTCCGATTCATTAGCAAACTCCGATCCTGTGCGTCTACGCAACAGCTGCCTCATTCCGAAGTTGACGGGCTCTTCGGATTTCAGCGGGGTGTGACGCTGGCCAGCAGGTCCCAGTTGGGCTTGCCGGCGTAGAGCAGTGAGCGGATCCGGTAGTTGCGGAACGACGTGAACCCGAATGCGGCGCGCTTGACCCGCTTGATGAGGTTGTTGACCGCCTCGGTGGGTCCGTTTGAGACATGGGCACGGTGCCAGGCGGCGATCTGGTGCTTCCAGCGCAGCAGCGTTCGTCCGAGAGAGCGTGCCTCGATCGGATAGTCCTTGTCC
>DATKRV010000084.1:0-26135 GCA_035532075.1 Acidimicrobiales bacterium
GCACTGGTAGTTTTCATCTTGGAAGTGGCCCTTCTTGTTGGGTTCCTGTTGCGTTGACAACAACAGTCTCGCCTGCAAGAAGGGCCTTTTCGCGGATACGCGTCAGTTAGCTCACAGAGTCTCGTGAAAGATCAGGGCTAGGCGTCGGGAGCAGCGCCAATTGCCTCGTCAAGAAGATGCATAATTTCGAGATCATGCAGGATATGTGATCCCGTGGCGGGACTCGCCGCTGCGGCTCTCGATACATGGCGGACCTTGCGTCTGTCGCTTACGTGCCCAAGTAGTCGCTCCAGGACAAAACCCCATGCACCCATGTTGGTTGGCTCGTCCTGGAGCCAGACGACCTCTGAGGCATTCGAATACCTAGCGAGCACCGCATCGATCTCGGCTCCCGGCCACGGATAAAGCTGCTCGATTCGCACGACTGCGCTGTGTGGACCACCAAGATTGGCGGCGCGGCGCGTGTCCCTGCGCTCGAGCGCCTCGAACGCGATCTTGCCGGTGCACAGCACAATTCGGTCGATATTCGAACTTTCCTGGAAACTGACCGATGGATCATCAAGAATCTCGCGAAAGAACCCGCTCGAAAGTTCACTCATGCGAGAACGGGCAGGTCTCGCGCGAAGCAGGTATTTCGGCGACATGACGATCAATGGCCGGCGAGCCAGATTGTGCACATGGGCACGCAGCAGGTGAAAGTACTGCGCTGTCGTGGTGGGCTGGGCAATCGTCATGTTCGCATTCGCGGAGGCAGCGAGAAAGCGCTCGATGCGGGCAGAGGAGTGCTCTGGCCCCTGACCTTCGTACCCGTGCGGAAGCAACATCACCAGACCTGAGATCTGACCCCACTTCTCCTCGCCGGCAACAATGAAATTGTCAATCACAATCTGGGCCCCATTGGCGAAGTCTCCAAACTGCGCCTCCCAGACAACCAGGGTGTTCGGACTCTCCACCGAATATCCGTACTCGAATCCAAGGGCCGCGAACTCAGAGAGCAGTGAGTCGTAGACCTCAAAGGAGCCAAGCCCACTCCAGAGCTGCGAGAGACTCGAAAGCGGGACATAATCCGTTCCATTTTCAAAGTCCACAAGCACCGCGTGCCGGTGTGAAAATGTCCCGCGACGCGCATCCTGACCGATGAGACGGATATCGCGTCCCTCGATCATGATCGATCCGAACGCGAGCGCCTCTCCGGTCGCCCAATCAACCTCTCCGCTGCTGAGCAATTCATCGCGCTGATCAAACTGACGGCCAAGCTTTGGATGGACATGAAAGCCATCCGGTCGCTTTGCAATCTGTTCGCTCATCGCGCTCAGGACATATTGATCGACCGAGGTATCCTTCGGCAAATAGGTACGGTTGATTTCGACACGCTCTGGCAGCCGCTCGAAATGCGGCACTGGGATCGTGCGCGTCTGGTCAAGTGCCTCCGCGAGATGTTTCGTAATTCGCGCAATGCCAGCCTGTACCTCTTCGGAACTCACAACACCACGCTCAATGAGCAGTTCCGCGTACTGAGCATTGACGGACTGATGCTCCGCGATCACACGATACATCAAAGGTTGGGTATAGCTCGGATCGTCACCTTCATTGTGCCCATGCATCCGATAGCAGACCAGATCAACAACGACGTCTCGGGAAAACGCATGCCGATACGCGACACAGATCTTTGCCGCTCGGACAACCGCCTCGGGATCATCGGCATTGACATGCAGAATCGGAGCCTCGATGCTCTTCGCAATATCTGTCGCGTAGGTCGTTGAGCGCGCCGATGTCGGAGGAGTGGTGAACCCGATCTGGTTATTGATTACAAGATGGATTGTTCCACCGACACTGTATGCAGCAAGTCTTGAGAGGTTGAGTGATTCCGCGACGACGCCCTGCCCGGCAAACGAGGCGTCCCCATGCAACAAGAGCGCCACAACATCGTTCAGTTTGTCCTGGTCCTGGCGATCCCGCTTCGCCCGGACTACCCCTTCGACGACGCTGTTGACAGCTTCGAGATGCGATGGGTTCGGTATCAGCGAAACGGGAATCGCGTTTCCATCGAGTCCAGTCCAGAGGCCCGAGCCGCCTTTGTGATACTTCATGTCCCCGGAGCCATCCGTCGAGAGTGGATCGAGATTCTGCTCGAAATCAGAGAAGATCTCGTGGGCGGGTTTGCCGATGATATTTGCCAGCACGTTCAGCCGTCCCCGATGGGACATCCCAATGACGGCCTCAATCGCTCCAGATTGAATACTCGAGAACAAGACCGAGTCAATGAAAGGTACTGCCGAGATCGCTCCCTCGAGTCCGAACCGTTTCTGCCCCACATAACGCGAATGCAAGAAAGATTCAAATACCTCGGCTTCATTGAGTCGATCGAGGATGTACTGCTGCTGCAACTCACTCAAAGGTGCGGGCGGTGTCTCCATCTGGCGCGATAACCAACGTGATTCGTCGGCGCGTTGGATATGCCTGTATTCAATCGCCAATGTTCCGCAGTAGGCGCTGCGAAGCATCCCGATTATCTCGCGAAGCGTCGCTGTCGCATTTTCCCCAAGATCGGAACTGAGGAATACGCGATCAAGGTCCCATGCGCTTAGGCCGTAGGTAGCAAGATCAAGCTCGACCGGAACGTCGGATTCCGCAAAGGCGATGGGATTGATTGCCGCGATACGATGTCCATACATTCTGTATGCCTCGATCAAAGCCGCGACCGCGAGCTGTTTCTTGCTGGAAACTTCGCCCACATCCTTGGATCCAACGTCTCCCCGGTCATGGGTGAGGTGAACGGGCGAGAAAGGCACTCCGAGCGACGAAAAAACTTCTTCGTAAAATCCTCGCAACCCGACAAGAAACTCATCAACGTATTTCAGAAAAAGTCCGGACTCTGCGCCTTGGATGATGCGGTGGTCGTAGGTCGAGGTAAGCGTCACAATCTTCCCGACTCCCATCGAGGCAAGAATCTCGGGATCTGTCGCGCGGTATTCAACCGGAAAATCAAGCGCACCGACCCCAATGATCGCCCCCTGACCACGCATCAGTCTGGGAACGGACTGCGTCGTTCCCAGGGTGCCTGGATTTGTGAGCGTCATCGTGACGCCAGAGAAGTCTTCAACCGTAAGCTTGTTGCTGCGCGCCTTCGCAACCAGATCTTCATAGGCATTGACAAAACCAGCGAAGTCAAAGTCATCGGCCACCCTGATTGCAGGTACGAGCAACGAACGACCGCTTGCGCGTTCGATATCTATCGCAATGCCGAGTCCCACGTGTTCATGACGGATAACTCCGGGAGTCCCTTTGCCGTCACAGTCCTCGACAAACGTCGCGTTCATCGAGGGGACGAGTTGAACGGCCTTGACCAATGCGTACGCGATGAGATGCGTAAAGCTGATCTTCTTCCCATTGGTCTTTGCCAGAAAGTCGTTGATGATGGTGCGATTGACCTCAATCGCCTTCGCGGGCGTGGGATGCACGCTTGTTGCCGTCGGGACGCTGAGGCTCGCAACCATATTTTCGACAATGCGCGCAGCAGCACCCCGCAGCGGAGTGACGGTTTCTTCTGGCACGATCGACGGAACAGGTTGCTTCGGAGATGTCTCGGGAACAGCAACCGAGATCGGTGGCGAAACGGCGGCAAGAGGCACCGCCGGTGGCGCGCCATTTGAAACGCTGTTCGCATGCGCACCATTGGCCAACTCGGGTGGACGGGCCAACTCGGGTGGACTGGCCAACTCCACAGGGTCTTCGATGGATATTGCGGCCGAATGCAAACCTCCGCCAGCAAAGTATGCACGCCAACTTTCGCTCACCGAAGAGGGATTTGTCAGAAACTCCTGATAGGTCTCTTCAACCAGCCACGCATTGACACCAAGTTCGCTTGCGATCGCATCCGACGCCGTTGTCGGATCTTCTTGCTCAATCACGGCTCTGATCCTAACGAGATAGCGGTAAGGTCGCACATCATGGAAACCCGTTCATCGACGCTAAGCCCCAGGGTGATCCTGCGGCTCGTGACGATCATCTCGTTCATCTGTGTCGCGGGAATGATTGCCTCGGCCGCACTCAAGCATCTCGGAGGAGTCCTCACCTTTGGATGCCTCTCAAGTGTGGCAATCGTGATTCTGATGGCGGTCATTGCCTCGCAGCCCCAGCAACACGCAAACTTGCATAGCCCGTCATCAATCGATCCCGACCAAGCAGTTCTCGTCGAGTCGCTCGCGGAGGCGACGATCTCCGAGGGCGCGAGCGAGCCGACCGTTCGGTCCTTGATCGGCGCGGCAGTTGCGTTAGGCCAGTCATTCGCGAGATCGGATTAGGTCACGATGAGGATCGCCGTCAGTGGGTCTCGGGGTTTCCTCGGATCTTCGCTCGTCGACGCGTTGAGGATGGGCGGACATGAGATCCATCCAATCGTCCGACACAATCCTCGTAAGGGCGAGATCGGCATTGACTTCGCTCATCGATCCCTTGATTGCTCGCAAATCGAGGGTCAAAGCATTGGAGCAGTCGATATCGTCTACAACCTCGCGGGGGAGCCGCTCACGCCGGGAAGATGGAATTCGAAAAAGCGCGAAGAGATCCGATCGAGTCGGATCAGCTCGACTGATCTGATTGCCCGCGCGATCGCAAAGGCTCCAGAGGCACCGAACGTGCTCGTCAACATGAGTGCGAGTGGCTACTACGGCAACCGCGGTGATGAGATCCTTACGGAACAAAGTGCGGCAGGAGAGGGATTCCTCGCTGAACTCTGTCGTGCCTGGGAATCGGCTACCGCTCCTGCAAGAGCAGTTGGAGTGCGCGTGGTCCATGCGCGAACCGGAATCGTCATCGGGAAAGAGGGTGGCATGCTCAAGGCCATTACTCCACTGTTTCGTCTCGGGCTGGGCGGGAGACTCGGTGGAGGCTTCCAATGGATGAGTCCGATCTCGCTCGTCGATGAGATCAGGGCACTCGTCTTTGTGGCAACCAACGAGGAGATTCACGGACCGTGCAACTTCACCTCACCGATTCCAATCACCAACGCAGAATTTACCAAAGCACTCGGATCTGCGCTGCACCGCCCCACGCTATTGCACGCGCCCGAGTTCGGCCTTCGAATGGCGCTTGGCAACCGGTGTACCGATGAGATGGTGCTCGCCAGCCAGCGGGTCATCCCCGCCCGCCTGCAATCAACCGGCTTTCAGTTTCGACTTCCCAGCATCGACGAGGCGCTCGAGGCAGCCCGCTAACCGAGATTGGCGCCGTGGTGCCTCACGTGATCATTGACCTCGTAATAGGCGTCGATCGACTCACCCGCATCTCCCCAGAATCCCTTCAGGACGTCGTATTCCATCAGACCCGTCTCGACGTAGTAGTTATTCACATCGGTAATTTCGAGTTCTCCGCGACCAGACGGGACGAGGTTCGAAATAACCGAATAGACGGTCGAGTCATAGCAATAGGCACCAGTGACGCAGTAACTCGAAGCAGGTTCCTCGGGCTTTTCAACGATACCGACAACCTTTCCATCGCTCAGTTCAGGTACTCCAAGGTGTCGGAGGTGAGATGGCTCGTCGATGTGAGAAAGAACGATCCTCGCGCCCTTGGACTGTTTCATGAACGCCTCGACGGTCGGTTTGATTGTCTGGCCAAAGATGTTGTCGGCAAGCATGACGAGCACGCGGTCGTCTCCAACAAATCGCTCTGTCAGTCCAAGCGCCTCGGCAATACCTCCCGGTCGGTCCTGGTAGGCATAACAGAGCAGGTCAACATTGTGGTCGTCGCCATTTGACAGGAGGCGCAAAAATTCGCCGGCGTGGGTTCCCCCGGTCACGACCATGATCTCACCAATTCCTGCCTTGACCAACGCCTCAATCCCATAAGAGATCATCGGGCGATCGTTGATAGGAAGAAGATGTTTATTCGTTATGCGGGTCAACGGATAGAGTCGACTTCCAGTTCCTCCGGCAAGGAGTACCCCTTTCATATGAGGTACCTGTCATCATCAACAGATTTTTCCAGAAAAGACATGCGCACCACCTTAGTGGAGGTGCACTTTCAGCCAGTGAGATGCCGAAGTTCGCGAAACACCGCGTCACAAAACAACGGCCACGACTCGACCGACCACGGTCCGAAGTTTCGATCGCAGAGAAAACCGAGTCCGTATCCGATGTCGGGATCGATCAGAATGAATGTTCCGCGCTGGCCGAAGTGACCGTAGGAGCGCCCTGAGTTGTCAATTCCTGTCCAGTGAGGATATTTCGACGATTTGATCTCAAAACCAAGACCCCAATCGCATGGATCCTGCCGGCCAAATCCGGGAACCACTCCAGCGAGTCCGGGGAAGGCGACGCTCGTCGCCTCTTCCATCAGCGCATAGGAGATCAATGTGGGGTTGAGCAGCTCTGCAATGAATCTGGCGATATCGCCGATGGTCGAAACCCCGGCAGCAGCTGGAGACCCTGAGCATGACGTTGCCTGCATGGAAAGGGGCGAGAGAACTCCGACGTTCAGATACTCCTCAAACCCCATCGCTGAGCGCTCGGTGAGATGGTCACCAAGTACCTCAAAGCCCACATTGGAGTAGATCCGCTTGGCCGCTGGGACGGCAAGGACAGTGTTTCGATCATGCTGACTGAGACCTGATGCGTGTGCAAGCAGATGCCGAACGGTTGATCCGTTCGGTCCTGCGGGATCGTCAAACGCAATCGTCCGTTCTTCGACTGCGACAAATACTGACCATGAGGTCAGAAGTTTGGTCACCGACGCGAGCGCAAAACGAAACTTCACATCACCGTGCATTGCGACAATATCTCCCGAGGGATCAACCACAACAGCCGCAACATGTTCCGCACCAAAACCATCGATGAGTCCAAGTGATTGCATGAAACGTTCAGTCGCGACCGTCGCCCAAGACGAAGCTAGACGTCAAGGAACCTTCGAACGGCAATCGTGGAGCCCACGACGCCAACCACGACTCCGATCAATACAACGACAACTTCAGTCAAAATCAACTGCCCGAGCGGCAACGTCGATGACGAGAGGTAACGGCGAACCAGATAGTTCACCCCGACATTTGACAGCAGCACTATGCCCGCGGCGACGACCGCACCGACCAACCCCTGGACGAGACCTTCAAGCATGAAAGGAATGCGGATGAACCAGTTCGTTGCTCCGACGAGCTTCATCACGCTCACCTCGCGTCGCCTGGCAAAGATCGCCATGCGGATCGCATTCAGAATCAATACGAGCGAGGAGACCAGCAGGACAATGGCGATCGCAAGCAGCACAACCTGCAAGATGTTCGTAATCCGCTGCATTGTGCGGACGCTCTGCGCTGGAAACTGAGCATGACCCTGAAAGACGCCAGGAACGCCGTTGAATATCGCGGCAACAGCAGGTGCATCATTCGCGCTCTGGAGCTGACACCGGAAGACTGTCGGAGTGATTGCAGGAGTCAGCGCTTCGAGCGCGGTTGGCTCGCCAGCCAGAACCTGTCTGGCCTGGAGATACGAGGCCTTGTGGTCAAGGTAGGTGCATGTGGTGATCTGAGGCTCCTGGGAGATCAGGACGCGTATTTCGCTGAGCTGTTGCGAGGTTGCGTTGGAGTTCATGAACACTTGAAGGCTCACGTTGTTCGACCACTGCGAGATCTGGCGGTTCACTACCTGGCGCAGCAAAAGCGCGGTACCCACCAATGAGAGCGATACCGCTACGGTGAGCACGGCCGCCAAGGCCATCACCCGGTTGCGCCACAGATTCGCCGCTGTCTCTTTCGCGACATAATCAAACGAAACAGCCACGACCCCGTGCCTCTCTCCCAAACGCACATACGGCAATCTCTAGATGCACTCGTCTCACTAGCGACGCCCTCTCCTGGGCCGCACCTGACGCCGCGGCATGGAGACAAGGTCGTCATCATCGCCCGAGACCGCGCCCACGCCGATCGAGGAGTATCCCCGCACCCGGGTGTCGGAGGCATCCCCGTAGATCCCGCGCGCCTGGTCACGAACCATATATCCGTGCTCGAGCTGTATGACGCGTCGGCGCATCTCATCCACGATGCCCACATCATGCGTTGCCATGAGAACGGTCGTCCCAGTTTTGTTGATTCGTTCAAGAAGCTTCATGATGCCGGAGCTTGTCGCGGGGTCAAGGTTTCCGGTCGGCTCGTCCGCAAGAAGCACGAGAGGACGGTTGACGAATGCGCGGGCTATAGCCACACGCTGCTGTTCTCCTCCGGAGAGTTCATGAGGTCTGCGATCCATCTTCTGGCCGAGTCCGACGAGATCAAGCACCTGGGTAACCTGAGTCTTGATGACTCCGCGTGGACGTCCGATCACCTCAAGGGCAAAGGCAACATTCTCCGCGACTGTCTTGTTCGGCAGGAGCCGGAAATCTTGGAACACGCAACCGAGGTTACGTCTCAGGTAGGGAATGCGTGCCGGGGCAAGTCTGCCGATATCTCGACCGGCAACCCAAATCGATCCGGAATCAGGGGTCTCCTCGCGCAAGAGCAACCTCAAAAACGTAGTCTTGCCAGATCCCGATGCTCCGACAAGAAACACGAATTCGCCTCGATCTATCTCGAGCGTGATGTGCGCAAGGGCATCGATACCGGTCAGGTACGACTTGGTGACGTCATCGAAGCGGATCATCGTCCTCTTCCTATCCTTTTCTTGTGCAGATCGGCCCACACTGTCAATAGTTCGATGTCAATACAGGCATGATCGATGAAAAATTATTGTCACATGCGAAACTTCGATGTGCGATATGTCCGATTTACCCTACCCTAAGGCTCGCGCGGACAAACGCCAATGTGACGCAAAAATCCTCGGACATAAACCAATTGGAATGATTAAATCCCTGCTCAGAGCAGTTAAATAATCTTAATCCGGTTCATTTGTACGCCTCCAACGAAGATATGTTGACATGAAGTCGTCAAGATCTCCGTCTAGAACGGCGGCAACATTTCCCGTCTCGTGTTCGGTCCGGAGATCTTTTACCAGTTGGTACGGAGCCATGACGTACGAGCGAATTTGATTGCCCCAAGCAACATCTGACTGGGGTCCAGCCAACGCGGTCAGTTCCGCCCGACGCTCGAGCCGTTGACGCTCGGCAAGTTTTGCCGCGAGCACGTGCATCGCTTTCGCTTTGTTCTGAAGCTGGCTCCGCTCATTCTGGCAAGAGACGACAATCCCAGTTGGAAGATGTGTGATGCGTACCGCGGAATCCGTGACGTTGATGTGCTGCCCGCCCGCACCGGATGACCGATAGGTATCAATACGAAGATCTTTTTCATCGATCTCGACAACATCCTCGAGATCATCGAGAAATGGTGTTACCTCGAAACTCGCAAAGCTTGTCTGTCGACGGTGCTGTGAATCAAAAGGTGACATCCGTACGAGCCGATGCACTCCTCTCTCGGAGGAGAGCAGGCCATAGGCATATTGGCCCCGAACGACAAATGTTGCGGACAAGATCCCTGCCTCCCCACCCTGGGAGATCTCGTCGATCTCGACGCTGAGACCGCGACGCTCTGCCCAGCGGAGGTACATCCGCAGCATCATCTCCGCCCAGTCCTGGGCATCAGTACCACCGGCACCGGCATGGACCTCGGCAATGGCATCTCGCTCATCGAACTCACCGGAGAAAAGGCTGCGCAACTCAAGTTCATCGAGAGCCCGCCCCACCTGATCTGTCTGGCCGTTGAGCTCGTCACGCATCTCGCCAAGTGTCTCGTCCCCTTCGTCATGCGCGATCTCGTAGAGCTGACGCGCCTCCTCGATTTGCCTCCGGAGGCCCTCGAGAAGGTCAATATCGGCCTTGGCCCGGGTGTAGGAGGTGGTGATCTTCCGCGCGTTCCCAGGGTCGTTCCATAGCTCGGGAGCGCCAACAAGTTCTTCGAGTCTGATCAGCTCGTCCTTGAGTTCACCTAGGCGCAGGTACTTCGAGGCCGCATCGAGGCGCTCCTCAAGCTCGGCGAGCACGACGGAGAGTTCAGGGCGGTCTTCATCCGGGGCGTTAGCGCCGCCCGCCGCGCCAGAGGCTGCCATCCGTGGCTAGTTCGCGCCGTGGCAGAGTTTGTACTTGCGCCCCGAGCCACATGGACACGGTTCGTTCCGTCCAACCTTTGACGCGGGCATGGTGACTCCAACAACAGACGCGACGGGCACAGCCGGCGCTTTGCGCTGGGTTCCCTCACCTGCCAATCCTGCGGCCTCGGGCGCTCCACCCACCGTCACGTTGCTCAGCTCCTCGACCGGATCGTCCGCGGCCTCAAACGTTGCCCTGGAATAATCGGGCGAATTCTGCGCCTCATCAATCAGCACTTCGACGTGAGTCACGTGACGGAGAAAATCATCATCGATCGCTGTCATGAGATGTCCGAACATCTCAAACCCCTCGCGTTGCCACGCGACGAGTGGGTCAGTCTGTGCGATTCCCCGCAGATGGATTCCCTCGCGGAGATAGTCCATCTCGGCGAGATGCTGTCGCCAGCGCTGGTCGATGATTTGCAGCATGATCTGTCGCTCGATCTGCCTGGCCATCTCTTCGCCGCCGGGAAGTGACCGCTCTCGCTGCTCGTAGAACTCCATCGCCTCGGCAAGCACGCTGTCAAAAAGCTGTTCGACTGATTCGGCCTGGGCCAGGTCGGCGACTGAAAACTGGGTCGGGTAATAAAGCGAAAGCTCGTGGACGAGACGGGCCAAATCCCACTCTTCCGCAAACTCCGAGGGACAACAGTCATGCACTGCCCGATCCGTTGCCTGATCGAGAAGTTCGATGGTCCGGGTCCGAAGATCCTCGTTGTCAATGACCTGCATCCGACGTTCGTAAATGATCTTGCGCTGCTCGTTCATGACCTCGTCGTATTTCAAAACGTCCTTACGCACTTCGGCATTTTTCTGCTCAACGGTGTTCTGCGCCCGCTCGATTGCCTTGGTGACCATCCGGGCCTCGATCGGAACATCATCAGGCAACGCCTTGTCCATCACCCAACTCATTGCTCCGGTCGCGAAAAGTCGCATCAGTTCATCTTCGAGTGAGAGATAGAACCGGCTCTCACCTGGATCGCCTTGACGCCCAGCACGCCCTCGGAGCTGGTTATCGATTCGTCGCGACTCATGACGCTCGCTGCCAAGCACATACAGCCCACCGAGCTCTCGAACCTTGTCGGCTTCGACACCAACCTCTTTATTGAAGCGTACGGCGAGTTCGTCGAATCTTTGCTTGCCCTGTTCGGTATTGAGGTCGCTGCCCTCAAGGGCGAGAGTCTCTGTGGCAAGTCCGGTCGGATTCCCCCCAAGCAGAATGTCAACGCCACGTCCAGCCATGTTGGTTGCCACGGTCACCGCGTGAAGTCGCCCTGCCTGGGCAACAATCGACGCCTCCCTTGCGTGGTACTTCGCGTTCAAGACCGCGTGGGGAATTCCCTGCTTGTCGAGCAGGCGGGAAAGATGCTCCGATTTCTCGACCGAGGCGGTGCCGACGAGGACCGGCTGGCCCTTTTCATAGCGCCCGGCGATGTCTTCGACCACGGCGGCAAATTTCGCGTCCTCAGTCTTGAAGATCAGATCCGGAAAATCCCTGCGGATCATCTCCCGGTTGGTCGGAATTGGAACAACCTGAAGATTGTAGGTCGAGGCAAACTCTGCCGCTTCGGTCTCAGCCGTACCAGTCATTCCTGAGAGCTTGTCGTACATGCGGAAGTAGTTCTGCAGCGTCACCGTCGCCCAGGTGTGGTTTTCATCGAGAATATTAACGCGCTCTTTCGCCTCGACAGCCTGATGGAGTCCATCTGACCAACGCCTTCCGTCGAGGATTCGACCGGTGAACTCATCGACGATCTTGACTTCGCCGTCAGCGACGATGTAGTCCTTGTCGCGTCGGTAAAGCTCCTTCGCCTCGAGCGCCTTGCCAAGCTGGTGGACATAGTTGACCACGGCGCCGTCGTAGAGGTTCTCGATCCCGAGCTGACGCTCCACCTTCGCGATCCCATCCTCGGTCGGAACGACCGTGCGTTTCTCCTCGTCCACCTCGTAATCGACCTCGCGCTTGAGGCTTCGCACAACAGAGGCAAACTGATAGTAGAGACGAGTCGATTCGTCAGAAGGACCACTGATGATCAGCGGCGTACGCGCCTCGTCGATGAGGATCGAGTCGACCTCGTCGACGATTGCAAATCGGTAGCCGCGCTGCACCATCTGATCGCGTTCGATCGCCATGTTGTCGCGCAGGTAATCAAATCCGAATTCGGTGTTGGTTCCATAGGTGACGTCCGCAGCGTATGCCTCGCGTTTCCTCTCGAAATCTTGCTCCTCGGCGGAGACAAGACCTACAGACATTCCGAGGGCTCGATAGACCTGTCCCATCCATTCCGCGTCGCGACTCGCAAGGTAGTCATTCACGGTGACGATGTGCACGCCATTCCCAGGAAGAGCATTGAGGTACGCAGCAAGCGTTGAAACGAGGGTCTTTCCCTCACCGGTGCGCATCTCCGCGATCCAACCGAAGTGGAGGGCCATTCCACCCATCAACTGCACGTCATAGTGGCGCTGCCCGATCGTGCGGCGTGCCGCCTCGCGTACCACAGCGAATGCCTCCACGAGCAGATCGTTGAGTTCTTCGCCCTCTCCGAGGCGGAGTCGGAACGAATCGGTCATCTGTGCAAGCTCTTCGTCGCTCAGACCGGTGACTTCGTCTTCTAGCGCGTTGATCAGCGGCACCACTCCGGAGAGACTGCGGATCTTTTTGCCCTCACCGGCACGGAGAACCTGAGTAAATATGCTCACGACTATTCAGTCTAGGTTGCTTCACCCATCGCAATTACCCGCGATATGCACCCAATCGAATCATCTGTGTGATCAAGAAGCCCAAGACTCCTAAGAAACGAGCAGGGGTACGCTCAGCCGCCGTCTTCCCGGAGGCGACGGGCGATCCTCGATGCTTGATATCTCTCCGACCAGATGGTGGGCACCTGCTCCTGTGACCACCACCGAGAGGTATCGACCTGGACCGAGTTCCTCTCCAGAAGAGACAAAATGGACCAATTTTCCCTGCCGGGTCCGACCTGCGAGCACGCGCTCCTCATATCTCGAAACTCCCTCGACCACAACCTCTTCGGTGCGACCAATGCGCTCTTGGTGGCGACGCAAAGATGAGCGATCGACCACAGCCTTGAGGCGGGAAAACCGCTCCTGGATGATCTCAGCTGGAACAAACTCCGACCCGCGCTCTGCGGCTGATGTTCCGGGTCGAGGAGAAAAGATAAAGGTAAACGCGCTGTCATATTCGGCAGCTGCGACGAGTTCGAGGGTCTCGGAAAAGTCGTCGTCGGTCTCACCCGGAAAACCGACAATGATGTCCGTCGTAACCGCGAGGTCGTCGATCTCATTGCGCGCCTTGCGAAGACGATCGAAATAACGCTCGGCCGTGTACCCGCGGCGCATAGCGCTCAGGACTCGATCGCTTCCCGACTGCAATGGAAGATGCAGATGTTCGCAGACCTCGGGGGTCTCCGCCATCGCGGAGATCGTCTCGGGTCGAAGGTCCTTGGGATGCGGACTGGTGAAACGCACCCTTCGGATTCCCGGAATCTCGCCGACCGAACGCAACAGATCTGCGAACAATGGACGCACCCGTCCGCCTGGCTGACCCGCCCACATCGCGCCACAGATCTGTGCCGCGTCTGCGCTCAGGGTCTCGCGCAGGCGGAGCGTCAGATCGCGGCCATAGGAGTTCACGTTCTGCCCAAGCAGCGTGACCTCTGTCGTCCCCTCTCGGGTAAGGTTCGTGATCTCGCGGATCATCTCTCCGAAAGGTCGACTTTGCTCGGGACCTCGGACCGCCGGAACAATGCAAAAGGCACACGAGTTGTCACAGCCGGTCTGCACTGTGACCCAAGCCGCGTAGGCGAGCTCTGGCCGAACGAGAAGCGCCGAAGGAAAGGTGTCATCATCCGCTGGGGCGTCGAGAATCTCGATCATGCTTGTTCCCTCGCGATGCGCTCGCTTCAACAGCGATGTGACATGTCCAATGTTGTGGGTACCAAAGACGACGTCGACGTGTGGAGCACGCTTGAGGAGAGCATCGCGATCTTTCTGTGCAAGACAACCACCCACGGCAATCTGCAATTCAGGTCGGCGATCTTTGAGCGACTTGAGATTCCCGAGATGCCCATAAAGCTTGGTGTCCGCGTTTTCTCGGATGCAGCACGTATTCAGCACAATGATGTCCGCGCGGTCTTGGTCATCGGTCCGCTCATATCCCTCGCCATAGAGATCCGCGGCGATTCGTTCGGAGTCATGTTCGTTCATCTGGCAGCCAAACGTACGGACGTAAAAATACCGGGGCACCCCACAAGATTAGGTGAACAATTCCCGGTATCATCCACTTCGTTCACGATTAGCGTGAGGTCATGCGTATCGGAGCTCAGGTAAGCGTTGCGGGTGGGGTAACCAAGGCCTTTGATCGCGCTGTTGAGCTTGGCGCCGACTCAATGCAGATCTTTGCGCTCAGCCCGCGCCAGTGGAAATCTGCGGCTCCCCCCGATGAGGTGCTCGAGGCCTTCCGACAGATTGCCGCGGATCATTCAACCGTCAAAGGCACATACTGCCATGCGAGTTACCTGATCAACCTCGCGACCGGTAATGATGCATTGAAGGAGAAATCCTTCGAATGTCTGGTCGGCCATCTCGCAGTCGCAACAGGCCTGGGGGCTGAGGGGGTCGTCTTGCACATCGGGAGCCATCTGGGGGCTGGAATAGACGCCGTCATGGACAGGATTGCGGAGGCACTTGTCGGCGCCCTTGATGCCGCAACGCTGCGCGTCGGAGAACCGAGCGCCAAGATCCTGATCGAAAACACCGCCGGGGCCGGTGGAACCGTAGGACGCAGCTTTGAAGAACTCGCGGCGATCATCGACGCGACCGGCAATGACGAGCGCATCGGCGTCTGCATGGACACCCAGCACCTCTTCGCCTCGGGAGTCTCATACGAAACTCCTGCGAAGGCAGACGCCGTCATACGCGAGATCAAGGGAACTGTCGGTCTCGAACGGCTTTCGTGTCTTCACCTGAATGACTCCAAGGTTGCATTTGGAACGAACCGGGACCGGCACGAGAACCTTGGCGAGGGAGAGATCGGCGCGAATGCGCTCTCATATCTCCTGAGTCATCCCGATATCCAGCATGTGCCGGCACTCCTTGAAGTTCCCGGCGACGGTGCGGGCCCTCGAGAGAGCGACGTCGCGGTTGCGAAGAAAATTCTCGCAAAGGGGCTGAGACAAAGGGCGAAAAGCTAGCCCGTCACTCCGCGGCTGCGGCAATCACTCCTGCGAGCGCGGGGTGAACGAGAAGACTGTCGGCAATATTGTCAACGCGTAGGTTGGCGTGCACCGCGAGCGCGATAACGCTGATGAGTTCGGCTGCATGTGCCCCGACAATTGACCCGCCAAGAACTACACCAGTATTCGGATCCGAGATCAGCTTTACAAATCCACGCGGATCTCCGTCGATCATCGCCTTCGCGCTTGTGGCGAAGGGAACCTTCGTCACCCGGATCTTCTGGCCAAGTGCAAATGCCTCAGCTTCGGCAAGACCGACATCGGCAATCTCTGGCTCGGTGAAGATCGCCGATGCGGCCTTGTCGTAGTCGAGATGCCGGTGATCGCGCGTGTGGAGCCCAACAACATGTTCGGCGATCTTGCGTCCCTGCATCGCCGCTACCGAGGCAAGCTGGAGTCGCCCTGAGAGATCACCGCCGGCATAGATATTCGGAACGTTTGTCTGGCAGTGCTGGTTGACCGGGACGTATCCCGCCGCACTCGAGGTAACTCCCGCACACTCCAAACCAAGCCCTGCGGATGAGGGTACCGAACCAATCGCAAGAAGCGCATGACTCCCCTCAATCACCCGGCCATCCTCGCAATAGACCGAGACTCTGTCTTGATGTCTGACAAGGTTCATCGCGCGTGCGCCCTTGATCAGGCTGACGTTGCTCTCGAGAAAATCCGTCTCAAGCGCGGCGGCAACCTCTGGATCTTTCTGAGGGAGCACCTGCTGGCGCGAGATGACGAGCGACACCTTGCTCCCGAAAGACCGGAACAGATGTACAAACTCGACGCCAGTCACTCCAGATCCGATGACGACAAGGTGTTCCGGAATTGTCGCTGGAGGATAGGCCTGGCGTGTCACCAGAACCCGGTCGCCATCTACGTCTGCCCAGTTGGGCACGCGCGGCGTCGATCCAGTTGCGAGCAGGATTGCATCTGCTTCAATTACGACTTCATCACCGTCTCCATCGTCAGGCGTAGCCGCGACATGATGCGCGTCCCGGAGGGCGCCGGTGCCCTTGATGATCTTGACCCCCTGTCCAGTCAGTTGCCGCTCGGTCGAACTTGAAAGCCGTTCTGAGATCGAAGCAACGCGCGCGCGCAGGATGTCAAGATTTGGGCTCTCATAGTGAAGCTCCATGCCAAGAGCCCTTGAGCGTCGCGCAAGCGAACGTACCCCACCGGTTGCGATCATCGCCTTTGAGGGAATACAGTCCCAGAGATTTGCTGCGCCGCCGATAATTTCCCGTTCAATGAGCGTCACATGTGCGCCATGGCGAGAGGCAGTGGCTGCAGCTTCAACACCCGCGGGTCCACCTCCGATTATGACGAACTTCACCACTGCCATTGTGCGCTCCTTGAGTTCCTCCCACGTTAATGCAAAAGCCCATTTTCTGTCTTTGGAGCGTCAGCGATCACAAGCGTTCATGACGAGATGGCCCACCGGGGCCAGACGTGCAAAGTCGCCAACGACTCGATCGTCGCCCATGGAGTCAATTTGGGAAAAAGTCCACCCTTTCCCGGTGCCTCTCGCTCTCATGACAGACCGAGAGCGGCAAGCGCCTGCGGTGGTGTCGAGATGAACGGTCACCCGAAAATCCGCCGCCGCCATATTCGACGAAGACGACGAGCCGAAAGTTTGGTGTGATTCAACGCTTGGTGTGATTGCGCTACATGGCACCACACCAGTTTCTATTCAGTGCAAGATGCGACCAGAAACTTCGAAGGGGCCACCCGCTTTCGCAGGTGACCCCTTCCGTTTCATGCGATAACTTGCGGTAGACAACTCATCCGCCCGACTTCGAACAGATGCGAAGTTTGCTACCTCTTACAACTAACCGCCAATCGCGGTGAGGTATTCAGTGACGCGCCGCGCCTGGTTGAGGTAGGCGTTGAAGTCAAACTTTGCCTTAACACCAGAGACCCATCCCGTCGACTGACCGATAGCTCTAAATTTCGCCATCAAGTTCGGGTTGTACGAGGCCCACTTGAACGCTGCCGCAAGTGCGGCCTGAAGGGTCTTCGGGGTCTTTGGCGGTACGAAGAAGACCCGCTCGGTGTTCCCCGCAAGGTTCAACACAGGAGCCGCAGCCCTCTGGGTCTTGTTGACGACGTAGCTCTTGAACTGCTTCTCGGCCTGGAGGTAGGTCGGCACGCCAACGAAGTTTGAGTAGTACTCGTTCGTTGTCTGCAACGGAATGTTGACGAGAAGTGCCTTTGCCTTGCCCGCAGCGATGAACTTGGAGATAACCGAAACCGGGTCGGTGATCACGCAGCCATCTCCACGGTTCCATCCAGTCACGAGGTCCGCAGATGACGCATAGCCAGCAATCGCTCGGTAGTGGATTCCAAACACACCATCGATCATCAACATGTTAAACGTCGTCGATCCGGTGGTCTGGATCAGTTCCACTACTGGATTTGACGCGGAATTGGCCTTCAGCAATGCGCCGAACCCGTTATCCCATGACGAACACGCCGGTGAGACAATTGCCGCAGTCGCAGATAGATCCGGTGCGGTTCCACCGAGCATGACCTCTTTCGCAGCGTTGAATGTCACACCCGTGATGTGAAGGAGATTGTCTTCAACGATCGGACCAACGTTCATCCAGCCAACGGTCAGTCCAGGATTCGGGGAGTTGGTGCCGGCGACGAAGTTCATACCGGCAACCGTATTCCCCGCGGGAATGTTCGAGACCACGAAGTTCGCACCGAGGTAATCAGCCAGGAACGGCGCGTAGATACGTGCATTCTGGTCAAAACCGCCGCCTGGCTTGTCGGGGGCCACGAAGGTAACCGTCTTCCCCCGGTAGAAACTGATCCCAGCACAGATCAGCTTGGCATTTGGTCCGGCAATCTTGTAGCCATTTGCAGACTTGCACGTCTTTGCAGAGTTGACGGATGCAGACGCTACTGGTGCGACCGAAAACGCGGCAGCAACTAGAAGTGCTCCACCTGCAAGCGTCAACCGTGAGACGGTAGAGCCGATTCTTCCCATCAAGGTTTACCCCCTGTATATGTAAATAAGTCCCCCCACAGTCACCAAATCCGTAGTTCTGCAGGTACTTAATGGTCTATCACCTTTATTACGAACTCGTGACATATTGGAAGTTTATAGCATTTGTACAGGACTTTTGAAAAGCAACGTCCCGCAATGGAACGGCTGCCCCGGAGCGCTACGTCGCCTGCTGCCAGGGTGCCTGGTTGAACGACACGACGCGCCAGCGTTTCGCGGAGAATCGCAGCGTCGCTGAGGCATCGACTTGGTTGAGGTCGAGGCTGCGAGATAGCACATAACGCCCGTCTATCTTGCCAAGCACCAACGTTGACTCCCATACGTTCACGTCCGCCTCAAGATCTGCAGTGATTCCATGCATATGGACCTTCAGCCATTTTACGATCTTGGCACCTCCAGGAGCCGAGACGTGCGGATGCGATCCCATCTCACTATCAATGATCTGATTCATCTCCGAGACTATGTCGCCCTTGGCGGTGCCATCAAAGATCGACGAGATCACCCGCTGTTGCGCAGCTCGCTCGCGCAACGCTCGCGCCAGCGTGACAACGTTGAACCTGCCGGTCCGGTCGATCCACTCATACTCCGCGGCAACCACGCCCTGACGATCCTTGGTGATTGGGTGGGAGGTCAACAGCCAGGATGACGTTGTCTCCGAAGAGGGTGTCAGCGCACCGAGGTTCTCGACGAGGATATTCGCCAAGAGAAATGCCCGCTCCGTCGCGCGGATCTGGCTTGGGGTTCCAGTTGTCTTCGCGTACTGGGAAGATCCGGAGTTCACCACAACAACAATGACAATGATGACCATCAGCGTCGCGGCTGTGATCAGCGCACGCGTACGTGGAGCGAGATGGGGTCGCGAACCTGCATGATCGGATTGAGAGCGCTCGTATCGCACGTGAATCTTCCCTGCCCCTTCGGCTTTAGTCGCTGGTCTCATCAGCTCCTGACTGGGCTCCATCGTAGAAGGCTGGGTTCATGTTCCGATTCGACGCCCATCTCCGCACCAATCAGGTTGACCATTCCGGCCAATCGACGACGCGGAGTTTCGCTTGGTCACTATCTAAGAGAACACAGACGAACCGGCCAATTGAACGACTGGATCTTCTGCCACTTGCGTTCTTGGGTCACAACAGCAACGATCATGTCATGGTCGCAAAAATTGGCACGTACCAAGCCCAAGTCGGAAAACAGACCCGTGAACTTCCGATTGTTCCGATCTCTAACGACCTCGCCATTGCTCTGTTGATCACGGTCGACCACGGCATACGGTTCATCGAACTCGCCAGTCAAGAGCTCGCAGAGCTCTTACGTCCCTTCGATGTCGAATGCGTCGTCTCTGTTGCAACCATGGGAATACCAGTCGCGATGGAGGTCACCAGAGCGCTCGGTCTCGATGATTACATGATCTTGCAAAAGACTCCAAAGATTCATCTTGCGGACGCGATCGACGTGCAAGTTCGTTCAATTACCACCAGAGTAAACCAGAGGTTGCTGCTTGACCGAGAACGACTCCTGGCTGTGGAGAACCGCCGCATCGCGGTCGTCGACGATGTGATTTCAACCGGTGCGTCGATTCATGCGGCGCTGCGGCTGCTGCGCGACGTGGGTGCGGTCCCAGTGGCAATTGGAGCGTTGCTCGCTGAGGCAAATTCCTGGAGATCCATACTTGGCAAAGACGCTTTGCTCGTCCAGACGCTTGGAAAGATACCGCTTTTTCGAAGGAACAGGCAGGGGCAGCTCGACGAAGACTGGGAGGGCTGATTATTCAGCTCGACGCGACCTCAACGTCTACCTTGCTCTCATCGTCTACCTTGTTAAATTCCTTACGAACCAGCAAGAAGTAAACAATGCCAGCCACTCCAGCCCCGCTGAAGATGCTGACATCCGCGCCGTGGGTATGGGCCGCCACCAAGTTGAGCCAGCTGGGAACAGAGAACGTCGGAGAGAGTCCCTCTAGGGCGGCAAACATTCCGAGCAGCTGGGCGAAAACTGCGGCAGGGCGCAAACCGTAAAACGACCCGTAATATCGCGAACCTGCATTGACCTGTTGAAGCGCCAGGCTGTCATATCGGTATCGACGCATCGCCCAATCGAGGATATAGATCGCAAACCACGGCCCAATCCAAATGATGACGATGTCCGCAAAATCCTTCAACAGCGTGTTAAATGTCGCATCAAATACGGCGTAGACCGTAAGAATCCCGGTCACGCAGGTGTCAACAATAACCGCCTGCCAACGCTTGAGCGAAAATCCGATGGTCTGGAGCGTCACGCCAGACGAATAAAGGTCAAGACTGTTGATCGCAAAGAGCTGGACAATCGAGACGACGAGAACTGGCACGACGAATGCGGTTGGAACAACGTGGGCATTTGCAAAGGCGCTGAAGGGATTCGCGCTCGTGGCAATCGTGGTTGTATAGGTGCCAACCATGATACCAATGATCATCACCAAAGTCTGAGGAACGCCACTTCCAAGGAAAACCCAGGCAATGATCGACGATCGTTTCGCGTCCTCGGGCAAATATCTCGAATAATCATTTCCGTTCTCCGTCCAGCCCAGTCCGCTTAGTGCGACCGTAAATGCAAGTCCGGCGAGCCATGTCGACCAGCTTGCAACGTGCACCACACTGTGAAAATGCGCCTTCGGAATAATGTATGCAGCGAGGATGATATAGAGCGCGAGAAAGGGAACCGCCAGCGCGCGGAGAGTTTTGATGAGCGTCTCATGTCCAAACAACGGAACGAGAAGCTGAATCGCCACCGCGAAGAGGATAAATACCATCTTGAGTCCTGATCCAACGTGGACTCCGCCTCGTTCCGCGAGCACCTCGGCAGCGAGCACGATGAGGATGAGACCCTCGGTTTCGAACCCGATCTGTGTCAACCAGTTGAAGACTGCGATCAACCGGGCGCCGCGCGATCCGAACGGCGCGCGATTAATTGTCATGGCCGTTGTACCGGCGATCGGCCCTTGAAGACTCGCGACACCAACCAGCACAAAAGAGCAGTTTCCAATAACCGTGAGGATGAGCGCCTGGGAGAAACTAAATCCAAACGTCATCAACGCAATGCCGTAAACGAAATACTCAACTTGAAAGCTAGCTCCGGCCCACATGGCAAAGAGGTCGCGGGGCTTTGCCCATCGTTCGTGCTCGGGGATGTAATCGATGCCGTGAAGCTCAATACGAAGGTGATGCGCCGTATCCGAACCTGTCGATCCTGGGTTCCCTTTCAGTTCAATCTCTCCCTCGGACAAACGAACTACTCAATAATGAAGTGGTCATTCTTTAGTCGCGACGAAATTTGGAGTCACATTGATCTTTGGCTCATACAACGCAACTTCTACCTCGCGCGCAGTAATCCTTTGGTTCAACCGCAACTCATCTCGACAAGAACCACACGGACCATAAAGCCTTTCACGGACTTCGCGGTGACAGCGCGGACAGACAAAGCTCAGAAGGTCAACGAAGTTCTCTGGCGACACCACGCGACCACCGTAGCGAAAATAATTGTGCTGCACATGCCATTGCCAATGACGCCTCGCACAGAGTTGCCCCAGATATTCACTCCCGATTGGTGCGACGCATGTTCACCCGCGAGTCCGGCGGCCCACCCTGGATCGCGTCCACGTCGATGATCACGGCCACCCCTGCCATGTCAGGATCACGATCTCGCTCGCCCTTGGGGGTTTTGTCATAGATCAACTTCGAGATCTGGGAATCGGTCTCCACCCGGGCGCGACCATAAATGAGATAGGTCGTCCTCGTCGAAGAGTCTCGATACATCATGGTGATGCGTGGATTGTGCGGGATGGCTCGGACAAGACCTCCCTCGCGCTCGCGGATCCAGATCGCACACTGATCCGGACTATGGACCTGAGTTGAACCACGAAATGACAGATGCGGCTGGCCGTCCCAATCGACATAGGCGACGGTGATAGGTCGTTTGTTCTCGAACGCTCCATCAATCGTTGCTGCAAGTTCTTCGTCGATAAATATCGGCGTCGTAGAGTCAGGCATCAAAACCCCCTAGTCCCAATCATGTAAACCTTACCGATGGGCGCACGATTAGCAAGCCTGCCTGACATCCCGGCACGGCCATGAAATACTGAAACAACCAGCACAAATGAGCGAGCGATCCACGGGGGGAGAAATGATTATTGGAGTCGGTCTCGATCAGCGCCTCGGACTCTCGATTGGAGAGTACGCCGCACTGAGTTCACAGGCCATAGATCACGGTTTCGAAAGCATCTGGACCAACTCCATGACAGTGCCAGACGCGTTCCATGTCTGCTCGGCCTGGTCTTCACAGACGCAAACCCTCACGGGCCATCCGATCCGCACCGGTATCGCCGTCATCCCGGCACCAAAATCCTGGCATCTTGAATCGCTCGCCAACCAGGCAGCGACGGTTGGCCAGATTGCACACGGAAACTTTGTCCTTGGAATTGGCACCGGCGGAGCAGGAAAGGACTTCTGGGCGAGCGCGGGGCTGCCGAACCGACCCATTTCCATCATGCGCGATTACGTCACGATCCTTCGACGTCTCTTTGCCGGCGACGACGTCAACTACGAAGGCAACGCGCTAGCACTTCATCACACAAAGCTCGCACAGGAGATTCCCGGTGTGCCGGTCTATCTCGCCGCGCTTGGCCCACAGATGCTTGAACTTGCTGGCGAGGTCGCCGATGGGGTATGTCTCAACTGGGCGACGCCGGATCAGATCGCTTGGAGTGACGGGCATCTTCGAACTGGCATTACAAAGGCTGGACGCAGACGCGAGGATCTCAAGATGTCAATGTACGTGCGCGTCTGTATCGACGAGGACGTCGTCGCGGCGCGCGGGGCACTCTGTACTCAGGTCCTCACATACGGTCTTAGTCGCCCCGGAGTGGACCGGTCCCTTTCGTATCGAGGTCATTTTGCCCGGATGGGATTCGACGATCTCTTCATTGATCTGGAGCGACGTCGGGAATCTGGCGCCTCACTTTCAGAACTCATCGATTTCGTCCCCGATGAACTCCTGAATATGGTCGGTTATTTCGGAACCCCCGATGGCGCTCCTGCTCGTTTCGCGGAACTTTCGCTGGGGCTCGATGAGTCGATCGTCCGGATCATCAGCGCGCGAAAGGGGATCCGGCCGATTGTCGACGCAATGAACGCACTGACTCCGGCGAAAATACGCGCTCAATTCGCCTGAAAAGGAGATGCTGTATAAAATTCCCGAACGATAGCTCGCGCTACGCGTCCACTTGATCTCGCATTTGATCCCGGAGTCCTGCGAAGATGTCATCTTCGGGAATCGCGGCTCTTGTCTTGTCCCTGACCCGAATATACGTCTCTGTCGCGAAGATGTCCCGAAGAGAAGCATCGTCGAGCTGAAGCCAATGCGATCCACGGAGTTGACTCAAGTGTGCATACATGGCTTTTCGTTTTCTCGCTACCGTTGAACGAGTATCGATCACCGTTGTGATGAGATGGTCGGTATTCGGACGTGCACCACGTAGCCCTGACTCCGGCCGTCGAAGGTCCAACTGCAACGACTCTCGTGCTAATCGAACACGGTCGTTAAACGACTCGGAACGGACTACAAAATAAAGCTTTCGCGCAATGCCAGTCAGATCGTCGGCAAGCAATGTAATCAAATGGGCGTTAACGTGATCGGGATGACCCGATCCACCATTGTTTGCGTAGGTGATTAAGACGTCAGGCTGATATTGCTGAATCAGCGTGCTGAGCCTCTCAGCCGCCTCCATCAGATCTGCCCGGCAAAATGCATTCGGATTCCGGTTTGCCTCCCAACCTTCCATTCCCGAATCGGAGTAACCGAGAAGTTCGAGATGAGTAACCCCGAGGGCCTCACACGAGACCTCGAGTTCTCGACGACGCACTGAAGCAACCAGATCGGGAGAATGACCAGGCTCGCCCGAATTGACAAAATCAGGCCCGAAGCCCTGCGACCCATCGGTGCAGGTTACGAGAATCGTGGTAATTCCCTCGTCCGCACAACGTGCAATGAGACCGCCGGTTGGAATGACCTCGTCGTCAGGATGGGCGTGCACCAACATCGCGCAGAGCGGCTTCGTCACGACCGAATTCTCTCAAACTCTTGGCGCCGAAGTCGACTCATGCCGAGGGCACGATCCGGGCAAGTACGAAGGTACGGCGCAATTGAGCAAAAGGCTGGTTCAATTTTCTTCCTTTCGGCGCGTCCCCAGGGTCGTGAAGGGGGAGGTCCTCGATGAGAGAACTTTTTACTCCAAACACTGCGTCCGATCGGAGATACTCATCTCCCTTTACAAAGATATGTGTAGTGAGCATTGAACACCCGGGCGAGGAGATCCTGAAATGTACATGAGCGGGCCGGTAGGGATGACGCCCTTGAGCATCCAACATTCTGCCAACAGGCCCATCATCTGGAATTGCATAACTCGACGGCACGATCGACCAGAGTTCGAATTTTCCAGATTCGTCGCAGGTGAATCGCCCGCGCAGGAAGCTCGTTGACTCTGGGTGCTGCACATCATAAGAACCCTCGGAATCGGATTGCCATACGTCGACCGTTGCACCACTGCAGCGATTTCCCTCTGTATCGAAAACCTTACCCTCGATAAAAAGAGGGACACCGGGCTTTCCTGCGTCGATCACCGCGCCAAGCTCAAAACGCGGCGCGTTGTCGACGTAAAAAGGACCAAGCACGGTGCTCTCCGTCGCGCGGGGATCATCCGATGCGTTGATTTCATCGACGAGCATCGATGCGCCAAGAGTGTCCGAAAGCAATATGAATTCCTGTCGCCCACTGATGCAACTCCTTCCTACGGCGGTGAGAAACTCGATTGCCTGTTCCCATTCTTGAATCGAAGGACGAATCTCCCTTATGAACGCGTGGAGATGACGGACGAGCGCCTCGCTAATATGTCTCAGCCGCGGGTCAGGGGTCCCCTCTAGTCGGCGCAGTACCTGTTCAGTGATAGTCGCCGCTGATGGCTCGTTCATCGGCCCTCCATTTATTGGTCACCATTCGCTGACGCGATCTCTACGTATCCCACTTTAGATTGTCGCCGTTGCAGCTACTCGCGCCATATCTGTCACTTTGGGAGGACTTACCATGTGCGTCTGATTTTGCTTGACATTATCTTCTCTTTGCGAGCCTCCAAAATCGTGCAAACCCGAACTTTTTCAAGGTACCTGCTCTCGAACGAATCCCGAGCAACTGCACAACTCGGTCATCTTCGCTCCGCCCCCACCTGCTGAGATCCTTTGCGCTCCGTCACTCATCGCGAGAATCATCACCTTTGGCGAAATTGTGATGGGACTTGGATTACCTCGCGCCCTGTGTCGTCGCACTGCTGTCCTCGGGCATTGTTCTCACAATCTTGCTCGCTCGCATCGTCGGGGTTCTTGACCATCTCGCCTGTGACGAATCCGACACTGTCTTTCTTTTCGCCCGAACTCCTCTGACGATATCGGGGGCGAGATGTTGTCGCGAGATGTCGGTCACGTACGCAATGACGGAGGCATTTTTCCACAAAGCCCTCAAAGGCAACGGTAGCCGGGCTCAATCGCGCGGTCATTCCCCTCGAGTCGAGTTCATCTGCAAGTTTTGGGCTGACGAGCAAAGGGGTTATTGCGACAAATCGGCGAATGTCGAACCTACTGACCTTTCGGTAATATCATGACAGATTAGTCATAAAGAAAGACCGGTGTGTTCAAGGAAGTTGAAGCACAGTTGCTCGTCGTTGCCGATGCGACAAAGCCCGGCGTCGGCGACGACCTCGGCATCGTCGATGGTCTCTGGGCACTGGTTGGCGAGCTC
>DATKRV010000085.1:0-16198 GCA_035532075.1 Acidimicrobiales bacterium
CGGGTTCTCCTCATGGCCCAGGAGATCTCGCGAGAGGGTGACGCCGAGGCGCGCGCTGAGGCTCGGTTCTCCCTGACGAGGGAGCAGGCGGCTGGTCTCGCGATCCTTGGCACCCGCCTTGTCGAGTCGGGAAGACCACCGTGTCCACTCTGTGGCTTTCCGCTCGACCCTCGTGGACATGACTGTCCGCGCACCAACGGTTTTGGCGCTCCTCGCACGTGAGTCGGGCGGTGCGCGAGTCCGATGACTGGCTGAGGTTGCTTTTGACTGGCGAGGTCACCATCCTCGGGCAGATGCCCTGGAGTTCGAACGCCACGTATCTTGTCGAGTTGTGCGTCGATGATCTCAACGGAAGGGCAATCTACAAGCCAAGGCAGGGCGAAAGGCCTTTGCGGGACTTTCCCGAAGGCCTGTTTCGCCGAGAGGTCGCAGCCTATGAGCTGTCTTATGCAACCGGGCTTGAGATCATCCCCGAGACGGTCGAGCGTGACGATGCACCGCTTGGGCCAGGCTCGCTGCAGCGCTTCATCGATGCAGATTTTGCCGCGCACTACTTCACGCTTATGGAGGCGGGCGGACATGAGCTCGCGATGAGGTTGATCGCTGGATTCGATCTCCTCGCGAACAACGCCGATCGCAAGGGAGGGCATCTCTTGATCGATAGAGGCGGCAGAATTTGGGGAATCGACAACGGTCTGTGCTTTCACATTTACAACAAACTGCGGACGGTAATGTGGGATTTTGCGGGTGAGGAACTTCCGATACCGATTTTGCAGGCGTGTGAGTTCATCGTGCGCGAGCCTCTGTCGTGTCTGGTCGATCTCCTTGACGGTGTCGAGGTGGAGGCGCTGGTTGAACGGGCACGGTTCTATCTTGGAAGACCGCAATACCCCCATCCTGATGATGATTACCGTGCCTATCCCTGGCCACTTGTCTGATGGAATCCGACCCGCTGGCTTTTCGGCGATTTCTTCTGGCAATTAACCTGTGTGCGGCGTTCGCGTGGACTCGCTACCCTGTCATATATGGCTATGGAAGAGTCTCGAGCGACGTTGGGTGATGATCAGTGGCGCCAGCTGCTCACCCCGCAGCAGTTTCGCGTACTGCGGGAAAAGGGGACGGACCGACCGTTTGAAGGGGAGTACACCCACCCGGTGTATTCGGGGATGTTTCGTTGCGCGGGCTGCGGTGCTGCGCTTTTTTCCTCTGAGAGGCAGTTTGATTCTGGCTCGGGGTGGCCGAGTTTCTCCGCGCCTCTGGACCCCGATAGCGTCGTACTCGAAGAAGACCGCAGCCATAACATGGTTCGCATTGAGGTGACGTGCCGTTCGTGCGGGGGTCACCTTGGTCATCTCTTTGATGATGGCCCGGCAGAGACTGGCCAGCGATGGTGTATCAACTCGACAAGCCTCGAACTCGATTCGAGTGAATAGATGAAAATGCGACGGAACAAACAATGAGCGAGCTCAATATTCCTCTTGAACGAATCAGCGGCGATGGCGCGACGCCCGCGGAACCAGCAGTTGTCGTGACGGGTCCTCAGGATGAATTGGGCCTTGATGGTTCCGAGTCGGCGGAATCCGTCGAGCGACCGGCGAAGGTGATGCGGATCGGGTCGATGATCAAGCAACTCCTGGACGAGGTTCGCCAGGCAGAACTTGATGAGCCGAGCCGACTGCGATTGAAGGAAATCTACGAACTTTCCGTGCGCGAACTCGCAGATACGCTCTCCCCGGCGCTTGCCGAAGAACTCGACCGCCTCGCTCTCCCCTTCGAGTCTCCGACGCCTACTGACGCGGAACTCCGTATCGCTCAGGCGCAGCTCGTCGGATGGCTCGAGGGACTCTTCCACGGAATTCAGGCGACACTCTTTGCACAGCAGGTCGCCGCGCAAAACCAGCTTGAAGAGATGCGGCGTCGTTCGCTGCCACCTGGAGATTCACCGCAGCAGCGCCTCCGCGGTGGGGGCAACTACCTCTAATCCGGCCCAGCTTCGCCAGTGGCGTGCGGGGCACGGATCACGGGGCACGGTTCACCCGTGGCGCGCGATCTCTGGCAGATGGTCGCTGACAATTTCTCTCCCCCGTAGGTTGACTGTGGGGTAAGTTGACCTTGATAAATAACATCTCTGTAACTCCGTCCACTCGGTGTGGGCAGCGGCGGTGCCAAGACCTGTGGAGGCGCGCGGATGACATCATCCGGTTCGGGTAAATCGTTTACCCATCTGCATCAACATACGGAATACTCCATGCTCGATGGAGCGGCCCGTGTGAGCGATGTCATTGCGACCGCGATACGGGACGGACAGCCAGCGATCGCAATCACTGATCACGGCAATATGTATGGCGTTCTCGATTTCTATAGGCAGTGTGTCGATCAGGGCATCAAACCGATCATCGGCACGGAGGCCTACATGGCGGCAAATTCCCGTTTTGATCGGCCGGTGCGCCGAGGACGCGTCGACGACACCGGAGGCGAGGGTGACCGAGGCGAGAAGCTTTACTATCACCTCACGGTCCTTGCGGAGAACTCGACTGGATATGCAAATCTGATGAAGCTCTCCTCGGATGCGTATCTCGAGGGGTATTACTACAAGCCCCGGGTCGACTGGGAGTTGCTTGAGCGCTACCACGAGGGACTTGTCGCGACAACAGGGTGCCTCGGCGGCGTGGTTCTCCAGGCGTTACTGGAAGATCGCTTTGAAGAGGCGGTTTTGCTCGCGGCACGTCTTCAGGATGTCTTTGGCAGGGACAACCTTTTCATCGAGATGCAAGATCATGGCCTTGTCGAACAGCGCCGAACGAATCCCAAATTGGTTGACATCGCGAAAAGAATTGGTGCTCCTGTCGTTGCAACCAACGATTCGCATTATTGTGCACGCGCGGACGCGATCTCGCATGACGCATTGTTGTGCGTACAGACTGGTGCGACCATCGACGATCCAAAGCGCTTCAAGTTCGAGGGTCAAGAGCACTATCTCAAGAGTGCCAAGGAGATGCGCGACCTTTTTTCAGAGATTCCTGAAGCCTGTGACAACACACTTTGGATCGCTGAACGCGCCGAGGTTGAGATTGAACTTGGGAACCCGACACTCCCGCAGTTCCCGGTCCCGCATGAGTTCCTTCAAGATTCCTATGAGGAGTCTGCGGCGCGTTACCTTCGACACCTGAGCTATGAGGGCGCTCATCGCCGTTACGGGTCATCGCTTCCCGCAGCAGTTACGGAACGGCTCGACTACGAAATTGGCGTTATCGAGGACATGGGTTTTCCCGCGTATTTCCTCGTCGTGTGGGATCTCATCGAGCATGCGCGTAAATCAAATATCCGGGTCGGACCGGGCCGCGGTTCGGCCGCGGGCTGCTGCGTCGCATACTGCCTCGGAATTGTCGATATCGACCCTATCCGCTATGACCTAATCTTTGAGCGCTTTTTGAATCCTGGTCGTAAACAGATGCCAGACATTGACATGGATTTTGATGAACGCTATCGCGCGGAGATGATCCGGTATGCCTCCGAGCGCTACGGTTGGGATCACGTCGCACAGATCGTCACCTTTTCGACGATTAAGGCACGTGCCGCGGTGCGTGATGCGGCTCGTGTGCTTGGCCTTCCCTACGCGCTCGGCGACCGCGTCGCGAAGGCTATGCCACCGCTTGTCATGGGAAGAGATACCGATCTCAGTGACTGTTTCGAGAAGAATCCGAAGAACCCCGATGGTTTCGCCGCAGCCCAATCGCTGCGCGAGATGTACGCGAGTGATCCAGACGCGAAACGCGTCATTGATGTCGCCCGGGGGCTCGAAGGACTCCGTCGCCAAGACGGTATCCACGCTGCGGCCGTGGTGATCACCCACGAACCACTTACCGAATACCTCCCGATCCAGCGCAAGCCAGAGGCCGGAGGAGACGTATCTTCGGCTCCGATCGTGACCCAGTACGAGATGCATGGTGTCGAGGAGTTGGGACTTCTCAAGATGGACTTCCTCGGCCTGAGGAACCTCTCGGTGATTGAGACCGCACTCGACCTTATCGAGCGAAGCTCGGGAGAACGTCCTGATATTGACAATGTCGCGCTGGATGATCCGAAGACATTCGAGATGTTGCGTCGCGGTGATTCGATCGGCGTTTTCCAACTTGAAGGCGGCCCGGTGCGCTCGCTCATGCGCTCGCTCGCGCCGACGAGTTTCGACGACATCGCGGCGCTCGTCGCTCTGTATCGACCGGGTCCGATGGCGACCAACATGCATCGCGACTATGCAGACCGGAAGAACGGCAGGAAGCCCGTCACCTATCTTCATCCGGATCTTGAGCCGATTCTCGCTGAGACCTATGGGCTGATGATCTATCAGGAGTCGGTGATGCGCGTCGCACAGAAGTTCGCGGGATACACCCTGGCCGAGGCCGATGAACTCCGCAAGGCCTGTGGCAAGAAGCTGCCGGAGCTTATTGCAAAAGAGCGTGAGCGCTTCATCTCCGGGTGCGCGGACGCGGGTTACGGGGCAAAACTCGGGAAGGAACTCTTTGACATCATTGAGCCCTTTGCCGACTACGCATTCAATAAGTCACATTCTTATGGCTATGGTCTCGTCGCGTATCAAACAGCGTGGCTGAAGGCGAATTATCCAGTTGAGTACCTCGCCGCGCTGATGTCTTCGGTGAAAGACGACAAGGACAAGATGGCGGTCTACCTCTCGGAGTGTCGCAATATTGGTATCGAGGTCGTCGTCCCGGATGTCAACTCCTCACTCGTGAACTTCGCACCGAGGCCGAACGCCGATGGCTCTCGTGCGAATGCAATTGTGTTTGGTCTTTCTGCAGTGCGAAACGTTGGGGAGGGTCTCGTCTCCTTGATCGTTGGGGAGCGGACAGCGAACGGTGCGTTCACGGATTTCCATGATTTCTGCTGTCGCGTCGATACCAGTGTTCTGAACAAACGCTCGATCGAATCGATGATCAAGGCGGGAGCGTTTGATTCACTTGGGTACCAGCGCAAGGGACTCTGTCTGGTCTTCGAAGAGGTGATCGATCACGTGCTCGCGCTTCGGCGTGATTTCGATCAGGGAATCTCAACGCTTTTCTCACTGCTTGGTGATGTGCAGGGTCCGTCAGGAGTCGCCAATTTCAACGAGGCGCGTCGCGAGGTTCCAAATTTCGAGTTCGAGAAGTCAGAGCGACTCGCACACGAAAAGGAGATGCTTGGCTTGTATGTCAGCGACCATCCGCTGATGGGCCGAGAGATGTCGCTGCGTCGTCATGTCGATCTCTCAATTCGCGAGTTGCTCGATCAAAGTGCCGCTGTGGGCACGGGGATGACTGACTACAGTGCCTCGCGACGCATCGGCGGTGTGGTGACAAACCTCTCGCGGCGTCATACGAAGCGGGGGGATCTCATGGCCACGTTCATCCTCGAAGATCTCGAGGCTGCGATTGAGGTTTTTGTCTTTCCAAAGACGATGGCCGATTACGCAATGCGTCTCGAAGATGACGCGATTGTGACGGTTCGCGGTCGACTCGATGTGCGAGATGACGAGGCAAAGTTCATCTGCATGGAGGTCGCGCGACCCGAACTCTCCGGCGATGAGGAGACGCTGCCGATCGAGGTCGCGGTGCCGGTCACCTCGCTGACCGAAAAGCTCGTCTCTCAGCTCAAAGAGCTCGTCGTTGACCATCCCGGGGCCTGTCCATTGCATCTCCGGCTCGGCGAAAAGGTGATCAGGCTGCCCGCCGAGTTCAACGTGGACGCGGGTGGTGGGTTTGTGGGCGCCTGCAAGGAGCTGTTTGGCCCTCAATCGGTGAGTGCCTAGCCTTGGCCTTGCGTAGTCCCTGCTCAGAGCGGTTACTTAAGGGTCGAAATTCTCCCATAGAATAGATCACACGCAGCATTGGTCGGGTCGATGTTGTCGTGCCCATTTCTCGGGTCGCGGACCGTCCCGACCTCTCGGTTCGACGTATGCGTAGTGCGTCTGATTCGAGCAACTTGGCTAGGAAGGGAATTTGGTCGTGATGGACGCCAAAACGATTGATTGCGCGAACCTCTCCGACTCGGACATGGAGAAGATGGCGGATCTCTGTTCCGAACAGGGGAATGGTTTTGAGATTGGTTTTCTCTCCAAGGAGAAAGAGACGAAGACCTGGGTCTTGGTTACGCGTGCCTATGAGGGCGACAAGTTACGCGGCTTTGCCTGGACGACGCTCAAGCGTGTCGGCGGGACTCCGAGCATGTTGATCGGACTCGCCGCATTTGTGCAGACAAATGCCGCAGAGCAGGCGCTCAAAGCCGTCATGCGCGAGCTGTACCACCGCGCCGTTCTTGCCTTCCCTGATGAGGATGTTCTCGTCGGCACCCGCCTCAAGGACTCTGGCGCGTATCGCGCCTTCAAGGGGTTGTCGGAGATAGTTCCCTTCCCGGAGCGCAAGACCTCTGGCGAGGAGCGCGCGTGGGGTCGTCGACTTGCCAAGGAATTTCAGGCTGACGGACGTCTCGATGACCGGACCTTCATCTTGAAAGGTGAGGGTGAGCCGATCCCGTTCCTCGATTACTCACCACGCAAGCCCGTCGTCCAGCCCGAAGAGGTGGCGGGTCAGTTCAAGGGCGTCAACGCGAAGCGCAATGATTCGCTGGTGGTGTTTGGCTGGGCAATGGCTGAAGAGCTCGCCGGGGCCAAGCTACCCAAGTAGCCCGTCCAGCGTGGGTCGGCCAGCGCTAGTGGCCGAGCAGGCTGATGACAACCTTTTCAACGTAACGATCCTTGACTCGGGTGTAGCCAAACAGCGCGAAGCCAATCTTGAATCCGAGCGCGCGCTTGAGCTCTTCCCGCTCCAAGGGATGGCCTTGGTGGGCGCGTGCGATTGCACAGGTACGCGGATCGCGCACCGTAAGGCTCTGTTCGAGCCCTCCCCAGGTGAAGCTGAGCAAGGTCTTGCCCGAGTTGTCGACAAAGAGGCGACAGCTCTTTGAATGAAGTGCGACCAGCATCATCGAAGGGTCGGAGGCGTCAAGATCGGCATAGGAGATTGACCTCGCCCGCGAGCCGAGCACGAGCGCTCCTGCACGTTCACGGAACATGACCTGGGAACAAATGCGGCGCAGCCCTCGACGGGTGACGTTGCCGATGCGCGCCGGGAGTTCATTGGCCCACAGCGCTTCGGGTCTTCCCGCGTCGAGCGGCTCACCCGGTTCGAGCACGATTCGATAGACGTCTCCGATACGGTGCTGACGGATATCGTGCCCTTGGTTGGCGGCGTCATCGGGAACCGGACGCGGCTCGTTCTCGCGTAATCTGAGCCTCAGGAATGCCCGGGAGGCGAGATCGACCCCGTAGAGTTCGCCGGCATCGAAGCCCAGTAGTGCGACGTTAAGGGCGTTCCCCGGCGTCGTGTCGATCGGGGATCCGGGAACGAACTTTCTCGGTACCTTGACCCGCGCCCCCGGTCCCTTCCCCGCAGGTTTTGGCATCAGGTTGCGCGCGCCCGGTCGATCTGGGTCATGAGTTCATCGAGGTCTGCCGCGGGGAGCTGGCATGTGCCATTTCGACAGACATAGGCACGCGCGTCGTTGCGGCCCTCCCAGAGTGGACTTGAGGTCTGCTCACCCCATGCGAGGACAGATTCAGGAAGATATTGCCGCTGAACATCTCCGACAAGCTGTTCGAGTCCGGGACCGATCACGATTTCCATCGTTCCATGGTCAAAGATGCATGCTCCCAGTACGAGATGAGAGAGGGCAACTGGAGAGGCGATGAGTCCTGCGGTCGCCGCGCGAAGGGTCTCGCCGGCGATCTCGGTGAACCGGGTCCTGCCGGTCAACGCGCCGAGCCGCAGGAGCGCCGTGGTCGCAATCGACCCTGCAGCAGGCGTCACCCCGTCGTAGGAATCGATTGGACGAACGACGAGTCCGATTGCGTCTCGTCCCGTGAGGAACCAGCCTCCGTTCTCGGCGCGGAACAGGTCAATGAGTTGTTCCGCAAGTTCTGTCGCTACATCGAGATAGTGCGACCTGCCGGTGATCTCGTTCAGTCGGGTGAAAAGATCAACGGACCACGCGTAGTCGCTCGCCATCGCGAGGTGTTGCGCCCTGTGGCCTCTGTAGGCGCGGAGAAGTCGTCCGTCGTCCCTTCGTAAATCAGTAAGGATGAAGTCACCGATCTCGATTGCGGCCTGGCGCCAGCTCGCGTTCTCGATGGTGCCAGCCGCCTCACACAGTGCCGAGGCGAACATCGCATTCCATTCCGTGATCACCTTGTCGTCGAGGTTCGGACGGATGCGTTGCGATCGGTAATCGAAAAGTCGTTGGCGAGCTTGCTCGACGGTGGCGGGGCGGATGATGTCGCCGCGAGATGGTCGGTAGAGGATTGAGCGCCCATGCTCGAAATTGGCATGTGTCATGTCGCCGTACCAGGAGAAGATCGCGCTTGCGTCATCATCGTCGAGAGCGGAGAGGATCTCTTCCCTCGTCCAGGTGTAGAAACGGCCCTCTTCACCCTCTGAATCGGCATCCTCTGCCGAATTGATGCCTCCATTGGGATCGCGCAGATCGCGAAGCACGTAGGTGATTGTCTCGGTTACGATCTGACGCCAGCGCTCATCCCCCGTGCGTTGGTAGGCATGCAGATAGAGCCGTGCGAGGGTTGCCTGGTCATAGAGCATCTTTTCAAAGTGCGGTACGAGCCATTCGCGATCCACGCTGTAGCGTGCAAAACCTCCTCCGAGATGGTCATAGATCCCGCCTGATGCCATAGCTGCAAGGCTTTTCTCGACCATTTGAAGCGCTCGGTCATCTCCCATTTGATCGGCGACGAGGAGAAGCTCGAGCATCGGGCCCTGGGGGAACTTCGGCGCATTTCCGATGCCACCGAATTCCTCGTCGAACATCTCGCGAACGCGCGAGACCGAGCGCGCGACGAGAAGATCTGCCGATGGACGATCCCTCTCCAGATGGTCTGGTGGCGCGAGGCGACGTTTGATCGCGTCGGTCAGCTCGGCTGCCTGTTCTTCGATGGATTCGCGCCGTTCGTGCCATGCCGAGTTGATCGCGTCGAGCAGTCCGACAAACGCTGGAATCTGGTCGCGGGCGACCTTTGGGAAGTAGGTGCCACCAAAGAATGGTCGACCCCCTGGAGTTGTAAAGACACTAAGAGGCCATCCTCCCTGACCGCCGAGCGCATGTACCGCCTCCATGTAGATCGCGTCCACATCAGGTCGTTCCTCGCGGTCGACCTTGATCGAGATGAATTGGTCGTTGAGTACCGCCGCAGTCGGCGCATCCTCGAAAGACTCATGGGCCATGACGTGACACCAGTGGCAGGCCGAATAACCGATCGAGATGAATATCGGTCGGTCAAGGCGCGCCGCCTCGTTGAAGGCATCGTCGTCAAATGTGTACCAATCGACGGGATTATCGGCGTGGGAGAGTAGGTAGGGAGAGCTGATCTGATCTTTGGCAAGGCGGATCTTTGGCATCGGTTCAATTGCCCTTGGTGGGATCAACGTGGTGAAAAGGGCGATTCACGTTCTGATCGAATATGGACTCGCCTGCATCGCTTTGGTCGATTCCCCAATCAAACGCGCGCAAGCTGATTTTCCCGACGCGTGTCATCGATGCTCGATCGCCAACGTCAAAGGGCGCATGGACGGTCACGATTGTCCTTTATGCACCCGTCAAGCAGATGGGCTCCATCGGTATCCGAGGCGTTTCCCCCACGCCGAAAGGTCCTCGGGGTCTCGTCTCCAGATCCGTTCATTTTCTCGGTGTCCAGGGTGACTCGGTAGCCGATGCATCGCACGGGTCCGGTTCTCGTCTGTCTGATCACAGCCCGATTCCGTCCGGGAGGCGTTGGCGCGGTCCCTACGAATGCGCCGGGCAGCGAATTGACCCGCCCGCGAGTATCGATCGTGAGATCCACCATGTGGGTCGTGCCAGCCAATTTGGTCAATGTCGTCATCACCATGAAGAGTACCAATGGCATCGCATCCTTGATCGAGGACGCCATTGGGTCCCTTTTGTCCGCAGGGATCGCGATTGGCGGGCAGGCGATCAGGCGGAGTCTTTGACAAACGAGACGAGCGCGCTCCGATCGAGCTTTCCAATTGACGTTCTTGGCAATGCGCCAACGAGATGGAGTTCCTTGAGCATCGCCCAGGGGCCGATCTCCCTGCGACAGACCTCGTTGAGCAGTTCGATATCCGGGGATCTGTGTGATTGGGGTACGACGACCCCCACGACGCGCTGTCCCCACTCTTTGTCGTCGATACCCACGATTCCGATCTCTTCGACGCCCGGCATGTCGATCAGCAGCTGTTCTAACGCGACCGGCCACACGTGTTCTCCGCCAGAGATGATGAGCTCACTGATACGTCCAAAGACCTGAAGTCTTCCCACATCATCGAGAGTCCCGATGTCTCCGGTGTGAAAGAATCCGCGCGAGTCGCGCGGGTCGGTACCATCGCGGTAGCAACGCAACAGCATCGGGCAGCGAAGCGCAATCTCGCCGCCCTCGCCGATCTCGATTTCGACCTGGTCGAGGGGGTATCCGTCGTAGATGACACCGCTCCCTGTCTCTGTCATTCCGTAGGTGGCGACCGTGTTCGGACCTGGTTCGTGGATGATTGTCGATCCACCGAGGAGGATCTTCCGAAAGCGCTCCTGACGGGAACTCCCGAGTCGAGAGAGCGTTGTGGGAACGAGTGAGGTGAGTGTTGCTCCCTCGTCGAGCGCCTGATCGATCCGCTCAATATCGAACCGCTCGAGCAGTGTCACTGCCGTACCGGTCAGCACAGATCGAAGTGCGACCGAGAGTCCACCGACGTGGTTGAGCGGCAGGCACCCGAGCCAGTGATCTGAGTCGGGATCTACTCCGAGTCGTGAACTCGTCGCAATCGCAGAGGCGCGCACGGCCGCTTCGGTAAGCACGACTCCTTTGGGTTCGCCGGTCGTTCCCGAGGTCGCGACGACGACGAGGTCCTTATCTTCAACCATCTCGCCGTTGTTGAGAACGTGGTGTTCTCCGAACCTGTCGATGACGTCAGTCGGTCGCAGCGCACTGAGCACCCGCTCCCTCGCGCGACCTTCAAGTCGCTGGTCAATAGGGGAGATTGCTTCGTTCTTGTTGAAGCACTCCGTCATGTACCGGACAAAGTCAGGGCCGGCCGGGAGGTCAAGGGCGACGAGGCGACGCACGAAGGGTAGCCTACAGGCCGAGATGTCGAACTCCTCATCTAATCTCCCGAGCTACCTCCGCAGCGGTGACTACACCGATGTCTCCTATGAGCATGGCGAAGGAATCGCCAAGATCACGATCTGTCGACCCGAGGTCCGCAACGCCTTTCGCCCACAGACGCTGTTTGAACTTGCGGACGCGTTCAACGTTGCGCGGGACGATCCCGACGTCGGAGTGATTATTTTGACGGGTGAGGGTCCACTCGCATTCTGTTCCGGTGGAGATCAACGCATCCGCGGCGATGACGGCTACATCGGTGGTGATGAGGTTGCGCGAAAGGGTATAGGGCGGCTGAATGTGCTCGATCTGCAGATGCAGATCCGCAGGCTCCCAAAGCCGGTAGTCGCTATGGTCGCGGGCTATGCGATCGGCGGTGGTCACGTGCTTCATCTCGTCTGTGATCTGACGATCGCAGCCGATAACGCTCGATTCGGACAGACCGGACCGCGCGTCGGGAGTTTTGATGCCGGTTACGGAGCGGGTCTTCTGGCAAAGACGATTGGAGTCAAACGTGCCAAGGAGATCTGGTTCCTCTGTCGTCAGTATGACGCTGCCCAGGCGCTTGACTGGGGGCTTGTGAACGCGGTCGTGCCACTTGACCGCCTCGAGATAGAGACCGTCGCGTGGTGCCGCGAGATGCTCGCGCTCTCGCCGTTCGCGTTACGTATGTTGAAGGCTGGATTCAACGCTGCCGAAGACGGTCTTGCAGGGATTCAGCAACTTGCGGGAGACGCGACGATGCTGTTTTACATGAGCGAGGAGGGACAGGAGGGGCGCGATGCGTATGTCGAACGACGCCCGCCGGACTTTCGTCGCTTCCCCAAGCGTCCGTAGGAACTCGACGTGGCAACTTTGCAAGATTGGCTTGCCGCGTCGCGTTGGCGTACCCTCCCTGCCGCGGTCGTCCCCGTAGCGGTTGGCGTCGCAGTTGCCCATGTCTACGCCGCGGTGCATTGGCTCGAGGCCTCCCTTGCGCTGATGGTCTCTTTGTTGATCCAGATCGGTACCAATTACGCAAATGACTACTCCGATGGGATCCGTGGCACGGACACTGGGCGGGTCGGCCCGACCCGTCTTGTTGCAGGTGGTCTCGCCTCGGCAAAATCGGTGCTCGCGATGGCGCTCTCTGCGTTCTTTCTTGCCGGCGTGCTTGGGCTCGTCGTCGCGGCGAGAACCTCGTGGTGGATCCTGCTGGTCGGTGCTGCGTCGATCGCGGCCGGTTGGTTCTACACCGGAGGCAAGCACCCCTACGGATACGCGGGATATGGCGAGGTCTTCGTCTTCGTCTTCTTTGGGTTGGTCTCAGTCGTCGGAACAACGTACGTCAGCTCGGGTCACATCCCCCCGCTCGCCTATCTCGCTTCGGTACCAGTTGGTCTTCTTACGGTTGCCCTCTTGGTGATCAACAACCTTCGTGACATTCCGACGGATCTCAAGTCATCAAAACGGACTCTCGCGGTCAAGATCGGGGACGCGAACACCCGACGACTGTATCTCGCACTGATCATCGTCTCGTTTGCGCTGCTCATTCCGATCGCCGTTGCGCGTCCTGTGGCGCTCATCGCGCTCATCGCCGCGATTGTCGCACGACGCCCCTGGCAACTGGTTCGTAATGGAACGTCAGGACGCGATCTCATTCCCGCGCTTGCGGTGACGGGAGCACTCATGATGAGTTTTGGTGTGCTCCTCGCGGTCGGGATCGTGCTCTAGATTCCAAGGATGGGCGCTAAATACCACCATCCATTCGTTGTTGTGTTGTTTGGGCCGTGATGTTGGGCGTTCTCGAGCACCAACGACCAATGCAGGTCCAGGCCGCGGTGCGAGTACTTGATTTTGGAGTGCCTGACGCTGTCTTTGTGACAGCCGCAGGTCTGTTTCTCAACGGCCAGCATCAACGGCCGGCGATGATCATTCGCTTCGTTACCATCGGTCGAGAATGACGGACTCGTTCTGTTTCGAGACGATGCTCGTACGGTCCGCCTCGAGCTCTTTCCGGCCGATGCCCAATATCTCCCCCAATTGATATCCGGTACGCGGCGGTTTATAATCAACTATTGAGTTGATTATCTCATCAGTTGAATACATATGGCGAACGATCCGCTGAGTCAGACTTTCGCCGCCCTGGCCGACCCAACCCGGCGGGCAATTCTGGTCCGTCTGGCCAAGGGTGAAGCGACCGTGCCCGAGCTCGCCGAGCCCTTCGATGTGAGCCTGCAGGCGGTGTCCAAACACCTCAAGGTGCTCGAAACGGCCGGATTGGTCTCACGGGGTCGGGACGCGCAGTACCGACCCTGTCATTTCGAACCGGCACCACTCGAGGCTGTCACTGACTGGATTGCGAGGAATCGACAGATCTGGACGGAGCGATTCGACCAGCTCGACCAGCACCTGTGGCGCATGACGCGCGACAAGGAGAGGGAACCATGAGCGATGCACCGACCGAACTGGATGAACTGACCATCACTCGGATCTTCGAGGCCCGGCCGGAGGTTGTCTTCGAGTGCATGACCACTCCCTCCCATCTGACCCACTTCTGGGGTCCGATCGGCGTGAGCACGCCGCTTGAGGGGATCGTGATCGAGCCGCGTCCCGGGGGGCGCTTCGAGACGCTGATGGTCAACGACGAGACCGGGGAGGAGTACCCGGTGCGAGGTGTGTTTGTGGAGTTCGATCCACCGCGCGCGTTCTCGTTCACAGAAGCTGGCGTCGAAGGCGCCATGATGACGGCGATCGTCTTCAATGACCTCGGTGACGGCCGCACAGAAACGGTCACCCACCAGACCAATGTGCCGCCGATGCTGATGAGCCCAGAGGCCCAGACCGGCTTGAAGACGAGCTTCGTCAAGTTTGATGCCTATCTGGCCACCTTGTAGCGAAGGCGCTGCCTCTCGGAGGTGACGTTGAACACCCGTTCTGAGGGATGTTCTGGCCAATCCGGATTCGAGAGATTGTCATCGCGAGCGTTCGATTCCGCTGGAATCCAACGTGGGCGTTGTCGCGACTCCGCTCGCGGAGTCATTCACCGACCCGCTCAACGGGTGGTGGTCTTTGTATTCACCGCAGAGCCCATCGAAGAGCGCAACCGCCGACGTCAAAGATCCGCGCCAATCCGCGCAGGTCGCCAGTCCACGCCAACATCTGTGCGCTGCGACAGGTCATGGTACGACCTGGGCCAAATAGCGGAAGATTGTCAACAATTTCCCATTGCCGACAGGTTTGCGTTGCCTTAGGTTGAGCGAGGGGCGAGATCCGTTCTTCTCATCCGTAGGTCTCAAGGAGGCCAAAGTGGCATATTCTCTCAGTTGCTCGGATTCTGGTCAGGACTGTTCTTTCTCGGTCACCACTTCGACAGAGGATGAACTGATGCAGCACGTTGCAGCTCACGCGGCGGTTGCTCACCCTGATATGGAGCTCACGCCAGAGACGATCGCACAGGTCAAGAGTCTTATTCGCACGTCCTGACTCCAACCGTCTGCTCCTTGTTGTCCAGCGGCAACGAAGAGCTGCATGGACGCCGGGGCCTACTGCGCCCCTCCTTTGGTCTGCCAGGGCTGGGCGTACACAATGGTGACGAGCGGTCGTTGTCGCGGCGCGCCCGCGTTGGCGATCTGAACCGCCCAGCTGCGTCGGCTCTCAACCCGGGAGATTCTCCAAGAAGTCACCGAGGACGCGCAAGAACTCTCTCGGTCGTTCAAAACAGAGGGCGTGCCCGGCTCCGCTGATGATGCGAGCGGCAGCGTTTCGTCCAATCATCGAGGCGGTCTCCCTCGCCCGCCCGACATAGAGCAGATCACGTTCGCCGGCGAGACAGAGCACGGGCATCTTGAGTTCTGCAAGGCGTTGATGGAGCGGTTCCATCTCTCCGACGCTGGTTGCGCGCAGCGAGCGACCGAGCGCGCACGTCGAGTTGTGGACGCGTGATCCGCGGTCCTGGGCGAGCTCGTCGAGATCGCAAAACAGCGGCTGGGCCAGCCATTCCTCGAGGAACTGCTCGATCGAGATCCTTGGCTTGGAACCGTCGCTTGGATCGAGACGTTCAGCAAGCGCCCAATCGGCCTCCCGCCTGCGAGAGCGCTCTTGGAGGTCGACGATTCCTGGGGACGAGCTGATCAGGACCAACGCATCGACGAGTTCGGGCCGATTCAGTGCAAGTGTCAGGGCCACTCTCGCGCCAAGTGAATATCCGATATAGATGCCTCGACCTCCGCTCGCGCCGACAAGGTGCGCAGCCGTGGCGAGATTCTCCGGCGAGATGTGCGCAGATCTGCCATGTCCAGGAAGGTCGACCGCTACAACGGCATAGTCAGCTGCAAGATCAGCGGCGAGCCTCGACCAGGACTGTGCGCTCTGGGTAAAGCCATGAACGAGGACGAGCCGGGGATCGTCAGGGTCGCCCCACTCCTTGGTGGCCAGCCTTTCCCCGTCGGTGCCGCTTTGGTCGATAGATTGCATTATCTATGACGCTATCGCCGTCCTCAATCCAGATGGAGTTCTCAGCCGCGTTTGTCGATGAGTGGGTTCGCTCCGGCGTGCGCCATGCGGTCATCGCGCCAGGATCTCGCTCGAGTGCGCTTGCACTCGCGCTGCTGACCGACGCGCGTATCGACGTCTCTATGCGTCTTGACGAGCGTTCGGCTGCTTTTTTTGCGCTCGGTATCGCGCTCTCGACGATGACACCAGTTGTCATGCTCACCACCAGCGGTACGGCCGCCGCGGAGGTTCACGCGGCGGTCATCGAGTCCGATCTTGCCCAGGTGCCATTGATCATTGCGACGGCCGATCGTCCCGTCGAACTTCATGACGTTCATGCGCCCCAGACAGTTCGCCAGTCCAATCTGTTTGCCAATGCTCTTCGATATTTCCTCGATCTTGCTGTTCCGAGCGAGGAGACGCGACCGTACTGGCGCTCTTTCGCCTCGCGACTTGTCGCAGAGGCAACCAAGGGTGCCAAGGGGGCAGGACCGGTTCAGGTCAATATCGCCT
>DATKRV010000086.1:0-14227 GCA_035532075.1 Acidimicrobiales bacterium
CGAATCACCCAACTCGAGACTCAAAGAGCGCGTCAACATCGGGGGCTATCCGGTCAAGGAGCTGGGTGGTCTCGTCTGGGGCTACCTCGGTCCACTCCCGGCACCGGTGCTTCCGCCATGGGACTTTCTCGTCTGGCCCAACGCAATTCGTCAGATGGGAATCACGATCATCCCGTGCAACTGGCTGCAGTGCCACGAGAACTCCGCCGATCCCTATCACAACACCTACCTACACGGACACTTCTTCAAGTACCAGCTCGAGCGGATGCACGCGCTGGATAACCGCGCGGTCGACGAGACGACGCATCGTGCCTATCTCTCGATGCGTGGCACCGATGCCGCCGACGGTGTTGCCTACGTGCGCGATGAACACGGTTTCAAAAAGGGCTTCAAGATGTCAAAGGCCAAGGGAGCAACCGAAGATGGCGTCCGGTGGTTTCCCTACAACATCTTCCCGTATTTCTCGCGCGGCGGGGGGGGCATCCGGACCCAGGTGAACATCCGCGTCCCGATGGACGACACGCACACCTACCACATCAACTATGCCCTTTTTCATTCGCCAGAGATCGAGGCTCCAAAGCAGGACAGCATTCCTTACTACGACGCTCCGATGTTCGATGGGAACGGCGAGATAATCCTCGATTATGTGCAGGCTCAGGATATGGCAGCGTGGTGGTCCCAGGGAGACATCACAGACCGGTCAAAAGAACAACTCGGTGCGACTGATCTCGCGATCATTGAATTCCGCAAGATCATTGAAGAACAGATCGTTGCCGTAGAGGAGGGGCGCGATCCGATGAATACCTTCCGCGATCCGAGTGCGATCGGCGACTGTATTGAACTCTCACCTCGGATCGGCTCGAAGATCTCCATTGGACCGAAAGAGGGAACGAATCACGCGATGACGATGGACCCGATAAGTGTCTCGCGCACGCTGTTTCACAAGGGCTACTACGCGGACGAAATCGACCGCTATGGCCCAGCAACACCTCTCGCGGCCGAGATGATGCGCGCAGCCGACGAACTCCAATCAAAGGGCTAGAACACCGTTAGAACGAGATTGCCGAGATTCGTTCCCAATGACACCTCGGGCGTCGCAGAGGAACTAGATACCCTTCTCCTCTTGCATTGCGCTCTCAAGTGAGTACTTGGAGAACTGCGGGATGAACTTGGCCAGCAAGAACACCCCTGCAAGGCATCCAAGTCCTCCAGAGACAATCGAGATCGGTGCACTCGATACTGCTGCGACGAGTCCTGCCTCCATATTTCCGAGTCTCGGACCACCTTGGACGACCGAGGACGAAATCGAGGTGAGCCGGCCGCGGAGTTGGTCAGGGGTCTCCACCTGAATGATCGTGTTGCGAAAGGTCGCCGATATCACATCGGCCCATCCCGCGATCGCGACAAGCACAACGCCTCCGGCGAGCCATGGGACAACGCCAAACCCCGTCAGCGCGACTCCCCAAACTCCGATCGCGACAAGTACCGCTCGCCCTTGATGGACCACGCGGGATGTCCAACCCGAGAGCACGGATCCAAGCAGCGCTCCAATTCCCGGAGCCGCCATGAGAAGTCCATCGGTCTTTGCACCACCATGAAAATGATGAAACGCCATGAAGGGAAAGAGCGAGACGGGTAGTCCAAGAATCGTTGCATTCATATCCGCAAGGAAGCAAGCCTGAATAATCCGCCTTCCCTTGAGAAACGCGAACCCCTCCTTGATTGAAGAGAGGCTGAACTTTCGCCCCCCACCTTGGGGTGGGAGCGGGTCAAGGCGGAGGACCGCCTGAAGAGCACCAAGGGTACTGATCACATCAATCCAGTACACCCAGTCAAGATGCGGCGAGAACACGGCGATCAACAGGCCGGCGAGTGAGGGCCCGACGACGAGAGAGATCTGCTGGAGCAACTGTCGCAGCACATTCGCCGCGACAAACGATTCTCTGTCGACAAGCGTCATCTGCACCGCCGTCCGGGTCGGCCCGTCGATGCCGTTGAGACCCCAACTCGCGGCCGAGAGGACATAGAGCGGCCAGAGCATCGGATGCCCCCCCATACTGTTGAGCGCGAGACCGACCGCGCACAATGCCATGAGCACTGCGGTGATCACGAGGAGCTTTCGTCTGTCCACCGCGTCGGCAATCGCCCCGCCCACCATCGGCGCGAGGATTGCCGGAAAGAGCTGCGCCAGACTGATGTACCCGACGGCAAGATTCGAATTGGTGATCTTGAATACCTGGAAAATCACGGTCGTCACCGTGAGTTGCGCTCCGAGCTGACGGACTGCATAGCCGTTCCACAGTCTCCGGTACTGCGGGAAGCGCCGGAGAGGCGTGATGTCTACCAGATGCCTCGAAACTCCCATGCGACGACACTAGCGAGGCCACGTGCGCGACGCAGATTTCGCGCGGTCTCCTGTCTGGTCGATGGAAGCCCGGACTATATCGACGCGAGCAAAAGCCTGAGCATCTCGGGAGAGGTCTCGTAGTAATAGGGGAGCGCATCACTGAATGAGGGACTCACACCAATCTCAAGGTGAGGTGCTGTGGAGTATCCGACGCTGCCACAACCGACGTCCGCGATCGGCTGTCCCGCCGCGACCCTCTGCCCAACCGAGACCAACGCCGGATATGCGTGACCATAGTAAACATAACGTCCTGCGAGCGGACCCGCGGTGAGGTGGATAATCGGAGCTACAGGTCCGAATCCCTCGATCCCCTCACCCACAACCACGCCGGGCCCGATCGCTACCTCAACGGCCGCCGAGCCGCAGGCGTCGTTTATCGTCCCGATATCAACGCCGTCATCGAGGCTCCAGTACCCCGACTGCAATGCGATCGAGGGGTTCTGGAACGGAAAGATGATCTTTCCTCCAGCAACTGCGGAGTTCGCCTCCTTCGAACCGACGTTGGACGAGACCGCGAAACGGACGACCGGGGGGACCACAGCTTTGATGATCTTTGGGCGAAGTGAGGCCTCGACGTGGGAGAGCTGAAGATTCAGCGCCGTAAGCACCACCTGAAAGCTGTTGGCAACACCAGCGGCCCGGTCATGCGCCGCCTGCGCAACGTTGAAACGCCTAACGGCAATCGCCTGCTGGATGAGAAGAAGTGCGTGCTGGCGAGAGATCGCTGCCTGACTTGCCTGGACCGTTGCAATCTCATGCTGAAACTTCCCGGCTGCAATGGAACCATACACAGTCTCGTAGTCAAGTTTCTCGCCGTTTGATCCAAGCGAGGTCAAAACGTTCCCCGAAGCCCCAGAGGATTGGTTTACATACGAACTCGCGGCGAGGGTGCCGAGGGATTTGAACGTCACGGAGATCTTCTTTTGGTCATCTCTGATCTTGTGCGCCGTCGCGTAGATCTTTCCGCGTATCTCTCCAAGTACTACGGCAGCATTGATGTAGTTCTGAGTCGCAGTGTATTCCAGTGCCGACTTCTGATACAGCTTGGCAGAAAGTGCAACGATCTTCTTCTTCAGCGAGTTACTCAGCGAGCGCTGCGAGAAAATGGTGTTTGTCGTCGATCTCTTCTTGACCTGATTACTCGCCGACGCGCCGAGTGGCGCGACAACCATCGCAACGACGAACAACAGAACTATCGCGAACGTCATGTTCGCGCTCGCGCCGCACAGGTCCCGGCTTAGCCCGCGACGAGATGATCTGAAGAAGAGTTGACCACACAAGGTCATCGTGGAAGTTGCGCGATGACAAGACATGTAACCCAAAACCGTAGTAGGTCATGCGCGGCTTTTCGACACCTTGGGAAAATCCGCAAAACGACTGGAAAATAGGCAGAATTCCGTTTTCTCCCTTGAGGAATCAAAAAGCGTCAACCGCGAGATAATGGAGCCCATGGGATCTCTCGAAAACGGCATCAGTGATGAACTCACTGCCTGGCTCCTCAAACAGCCAGTGTTTTTTGTCACAACGGCTCCTCTAGACGCCAACGGGCACGTGAACTGCTCGCCCAAAGGGAACCGGAGCGAATTCGCCGTTCTTAGCGAGATGTCCGTCGCATACCTCGACCAAACCGGAAGTGGGGTGGAAACAATCGCCCACCTCCGCGAGAACGGACGCATAACGATAATGTTCTGTGCCTTTACGGGAGCACCCCGGATTGTACGACTCCAGGGGCGCGGGGAGTTTGTTCTTCGTAGCGACAAAAGATTCGAGCATCTCGCGCGAAATTTTACGAATTCTGTGGGAGTGGGCGCACGGGCGATCATCATCGCTCACCTCGACCGGGTAGCTGACTCGTGTGGTTATGGAGTTCCTCTCATGGAATTCAAGAGTCATCGTCCAGCACTTGATGCGTGGTCCATCAAGCAGGGAGAGTCAGGCATCGCGTTGTACAAAGAGAAAAACAATCGGTTCAGCATCGACGATCTCGATGGAATCTAGGCTCAGTGTCGGCCAAGTGGGTCAGTTGGCGCCTGGATACACGTCGGTGGGAACAATTTCGAGGTCGCAGTCTCCTCTTGATCACACCTCGATCTGGCCATGACCGATAGCCGTCGGGACATTCCCACCGGTAATGCCAACGACACGGCCCGTATCGACCGCTATCTCTGGGCGATTCGCATCTGCAAGAGCCGTTCGGGCGCCACTGAACTCTGTAGAGCCGGGCACGTCAAGATCCGTGGCGTATCGGTAAAAGCCGCGCATCTTGTTCGGCGCGGCGACGAGATCACCGTCAACCTCAATGGACATGCGAAAATCATCGTGCCGACGGTATTGATCGTGAGACGCGTCAGCGCGCGAGAGGCGAAGGAGTGCTACTTCGATCATTCACCCATGCAGATCTCAATCGAACACAACCTCTCCCCGTTCCTTCGAGACGCTTCGACAGGGCGTCCCACAAAACGCGACCGACGGGTGCTTGATCGACTGCGCAACAAAGGACGCTAGACAACCGATGTCCGCAAGGGTCAATTCAATACCCGAGTGAACAGAGGCCTGACCCGAGCACTCATCACGAATATTTCGTGTGCTGAGTCGGGTAGGTATCACTCGTTCGAGTGCAAGATTGAATTTAAGCCGCCCCAACTTCGATTTTGCGGGCGCGCCTCTACACGGCCAGTCTCGCCGTGGCGATAGAAAAGTAACCCCGAGGCGCCACTCAGATCCCTTGCCTTGACCACAGTCGTGGTCTCGTCGGAATGGACCGTGACAGGAGTCCCTGCGGTCAGATAAAGACCGGCCTCGACCGTACAATAATCGCCAAGAGAGATACCGATGCCAGCGTTCGCGCCGACAAGGCAGTGCTCTCCAACGGTAATGACCTCTTTGCCGCCGCCAGAGAGTGTCCCCATGATCGAGGCTCCGCCACCGATGTCGCTGTTTGCTCCGATCAGTACCCCGGCACTAATGCGACCTTCGACCATGCATGGTCCTAGCGTCCCGGCATTGAAATTACAGAATCCCTCATGCATCACCGTCGTTCCCTCAGCAAGATATGCGCCAAGTCGAACGCGATTCCCATCTGCGATACGTACTCCACTTGGGACGACATAGTCGGTCATGCGGGGAAACTTGTCGACACTATGAACCGCGATGTTTTCTCCCGCGAGATTGTCATAGGCGAGAAAGATATTCATTGCCTCAGGATCAATAGGTCCTCGATTTGTCCAGGCGACATTGTTCAATAGGCCGAAAATTCCATCAAGATTGATCTTGCGCGGCTCCACATAGCGAAGTGAGAGAAGGTGAAGTCGAAGGTAGGCATCTGGAGCCGTCTTCGGCGGCGATGTCGGATCCTGGATCACAACGAGAACCGGAACACGCGATCTGGTCTCTCCGGCGATGAACTCGGGGTCATCGTTAACAAGCGAACCTAAAACGCGCAGAGCGTCAATATTTCCGTGCCCCTCTTCGTCCATAAACGCGTGAAGACGCGCCTCGACGTGTTCGTAGAACTCCGCTTTGTCAAGCATGACGGTCTCGGCCATCGTCTCTATCGCGTCATAGAGCACCGCCCATGTTCCAAAGTTCTCGCCCACATTGATGGCAATGAACCGCGTATCAAGCACCTTTGGTTCGTCGCCACCGTCACGCTGCCAACAGGTTGCAATTCCGAGTGCAAAGGCATATGGACGCGAATATCCAGCGCGTTTCTCCACCTCCGCGACAAATTGCTGGAACTCTTCTTTCGTCTTCAACGTGAGATGCGAGGCCACCTCCTTACCTTACTCGGGCCCCCTTCCCGCCATTGGCCCGATAACCGACCGCATTCCTGGCATTTGGGACTCATGGCTGATTGCAGGGAACGAGGTCGGGCCCTGCTTCGTAGCTGCCCGGTCTTCGGCGAAGGCTTCCGATACCGTGCAGATATGTGCTTCTCGCCTCAGGCAGATCTTGTCGGCGGTGCCATCATTGGCGCGATCGGCATCGACGCCCTGCGACACGTCGAGAGGCGACCGAGTCACTTCGCCATCGCAGCCCTGCCGCTCATCCTCGCATTTCACCAGTTCGACGAGGCGTTCATCTGGCTCGGGCTTGAAGGGCACGTTCCAAAATCCGTCGAACACCTCGCACTGTGGATCTACCTCATAATCGCGTTTGTCGTTCTTCCGATATACGTGCCACTCGCGATTCTCGGTTACGAACCGACGATTCGCCGAAAATGGGCGATGTCTGCCTTTGTCACGATTGGCATATTTGTTTCGGCGGTGCTCTTGCACGCGATGCTGCGGGGTCCATTTGGAGTTGCTATGCGCCCGTTCCACCTCTCGTATAATCTTCGTCTCGGTCACGCGACCCTCATCGTCGGTCTGTACGTCGTCGCAGTCTGCGGAGCATTCCTTTTTTCCGGCGTCCGTCCAATGGTCGTCTTTGGTCTGATCAACCTCGTCGCAGTCATCGTCATCGTGGTTCTCTCAGTCGATGGCTTCGCCTCGGTGTGGTGTGCCTGGGCTGCGATCTCGAGTGGAGCAATCGCGCTCCGTCTTCGTCTCCAGGAACGACAACGCCTTGACTTGACAAGACCACTCAATCAGCATGATCTGCCGCACCAGACCGAGTCCCTTGACCGATAACAATTGCGCGGTGTGAACGCAACCAGTCGTGCGAGCCAATGGCCCGTGTATCGCCGAATCTGTGCCGATCGTCGTGAGCTGGCGCGCTCGATCCCATCATTCTTCTGTGCGCCTCTCTCAGGCAGCGATCGGCGCCTTGGTCCCGATGCAGTTTGCAGGCGATGTGTGACACACATGATGTTCGGGTTCCCCGAGAGGCACGGCCTGACTCAATGTGTTGCTGGCTTCGTACCTTGATCCTGATCTGTCGACCCGGCCCCCGCGGGCGAACGCACCAACTGGTCGGACGAACGTGACCCTATAGGCGCTGAGCGCCAGATTGCCGCTCTCATTTTTACCGAGCAGATGTGGCAATGATACTGTGCCGTTGACGGTAGGCGTAGCTGTCAGCGGCCGCGCCATATGCCGGTAAAGGTCGATTTGATGCACAAGTTCCAGAGGTCTCCTGAAACGCGCGTGGTGACGGCTTTCGCGCGTACGGTCATATCCCCGGGGTCGCTCGTTCGCGCGTCACAACGGCGGAGATATTGATCGCCCTGTGGCCCACCGGCTGGCCGGCGGGCGCGTCGTTTCCATCTTCTCGGGGTCGGCCTCGCCGCGTTCGCATCCTACGGAGGCCTCGCGGTCGTCGCCTCGAACCCGGTGTCGGCCCAGGCGGCACCCGCATCGGGAGCGAGCGGATCCGCCCAACTCGCGTCGGCATTCCCGCCACCAAAGGTGCATCCGAAACACCAGGCGTCCGCCTACGCCTTTACTCCCACCGAGGGGCGACAGTTTTCCACACCGGCAATCTCTAACCCGTGGAGCTTCCTCGGGCCCCAGCCGATCACCGGCTCCTATTCGAAGGTCTCTGGACGGGTTGACAGCCTCGCGGTTGACCCGACCAATGCTCAGCTGTCGCGTGTCTCGCTGCGTGGGCACGATCCGCCTCGGTCAGCAAGCGATCGTGATCGGCCACCGGGGCAAGAGGGTGATCCGTCGACGGACGATCATCCTCGAGGACCTTGCACACTTTTCCCTCGCTGCAGGTCACAGCGCCAAGATCCGCGTCGCGCTGCGGGCGCTCGCGGGCCACGAGCTGGCGCTGCGGCACCGGCTCGTCCTCTTGGTCACGATCCGAATCTCGGCAGCGAAGGGTATCGCGCTTGGGTAACGACAAGGTCGTTCGAGTCCTTCCTCTGTGACTAAAACGTAGGGGCTCTCGTCAAAGAGTAGACGTGCTCGATATGCTCCCACGCACTGGCGGCTTGCTGAAATAGGATTCACCTGACCCGACAGGCGTTCCTTGTGCCGCGCGCCCTCAAGAAATTCATGTCGCGCGTCATCGTCGGCGGCCGTGGTCTCTCCTCCTTGGCTGTGTGTCCGCCAGGGACTCTAAATTTGGCTGGTGCCAATGACCATATGCAGGCTGGCGATGTGAAGTTGTTCTGTGCGGGAGGGTTCCGCCATCGTCTCTCCGACTTGGTATGACTATCATTCGGGGCGTGGCTGTACATTCTGGAGCTGAGAACCGTCGCACGCGTCGGGCGGAGACTTGGATCGATAAGTGCCGCTGCTGCTGGAAACCCCTCAAATTCGATCCCAATCAAGTCGAGGTAACTGGGCAGTTCACCTACTACCGTTGTCCGGAATGCGAAGGATCGTTCCCGATACGGCGACGGGATACTGAGACGTTCAAGTAGGGCTTCGGTCAATCCAACGATAGAGATCTATCATCTTTTGCAGGTTGTGTCACCCGCCACCATCATGGGACCAGTCGACCCTGTACCCTTTTGCGCCCTCGTTGATAAAACGACAACAGTCACTCACGAGAACATGAGTGGACCAGGCCACACGCGTCGGGCGCGGTTCGGGTACGTACCCTCAACTCCACAAAAGGGGCTGGTGGTGAGAGAATACGGAAGGCAGGAATCGCCACCGAAATTATTGCCCGAGCGTTAGATTTGAGCGATGCGTTTTCGGCCCCGGTCTCTCGCGACATGCGTTGCTGCGATGGTCTTTTTGGGATACGACATGGCGCTTTCTGGCCTCGCCCAAGTCGTCCCATCGGTACGTTCCGTCGCATTGCCAGCGAATCTCTATTTCGCCTCGATCGCCGTTGATGACCAGAACCTCGTGCTATCGGGAACCGCAACCCAAGATGGGGACCAAGGAGTTGCGTGTGTTATGGCAAAGGTCGAATTGACGAACCTGTCGGTCAAGAACCTACTCGAGCCTCGTTGCGATGACCCGCGACTCTCTGCCGCACCGATTGTCGCGGTCCAGCAGTACTCACCGTCAATGCAGTCAAGGGTTAGAATCGCCCGGATCGATCCCAAAACGGGGCATCTGGACGTCGGGTCGGTTGTCGTGACATACACACAGCTTTCGGACTCCCATCTCGAAGTTGCACAGGGCCCCGGCTATCTCTGGCTATACGCACCCATTACATCAAAGGGCGCACAGGCACTTCGTATCTCGGACGCGACCGGAGCGGTATTGCAAGACACGGTCATCTCCCCAGCGATGGACCGCCCCGTCATCGCTGCAAATGCCAACGGTCTCTTCCTCGCGCAGGCAGGCAACTCGGGCTTCCTTGGCTCGTCGCGACAGAACTCTTCGACGGCTATTTTCCGCCTCGGCATCGGAACCAATCAGGTGGAGCCCTTCGATGTGCCAAGTGGTACTCCCTTTCAGGGGTTTATCTCATGGATGACCGGTTCTGGGAACTCGCTCTGGGCAGATGTCTGTCCGCGTCCAATCGATGCCATCGCGTGCAAGATCACGCGTTTTGTCGGCATCACCGGGACCCCGGTGTATGCGACCACCGATTCTGAGGGCAACGGTGGCGCGGGATGGGTAGTCGGGAATGGCACAACTGGGTTGTACTCCGCTGTGCCCGTTGGTTCCCCCGAGACCACTTTGTATAGAGTCGTGCGGATTGACCCGAATAATGGGAATATCTCCACGCTCGCGACCGTGACGCTCCCCGACTTTTACAACGGCAATGCTGACCATGGTGCTCAAAGCTCCATCGTTGCCGACGGCGCGCTCTACCTCCTTGGGCCGCCGACGGGTCCCGCAGGCGGTTCACTTCCCGGCCGTCTGTATCGCATTGCGCTCGGTGGCGCATCGTGAGATCCGCATGGCGACGCGCGCGCTTTTGCAGGCATCCGCTTACTGGAGCAGTCCTCGCATTCGTAATCGCAACGACGATCCCAGCGGCTAGCGCCAGCATTACGGCGACGCGTGGCCAATGGTCAAGTGGAACAGACAGCGGTGTTGGCTCGGCGACTGCTGTCTCGTGCGCATCGTCGCAATTTTGCGAAGCAGTTGGTTTTACAACGGGCATTGATGCTGCGGCGCAATTCAATGGCAAGAGATGGATGGGCGCCAAGACGATTGCGAAGTACTCGGGAGTCGTCACATCGCTGTCGTGTCCAGTCAACGGTTGGTGCGCGGCAATTACTGATCTCGCAGATGTAACGACACTCCGCAACGGCCGCTGGTCGAAGCTCATCCCGGTCGATCCAAGTCCAGATCCGCCCTATCCGGGGATAGTGGCCGCGCTTTCGTGTACCGCGCCAACCTTCTGCGTTGCAGTCGACGCGCGAGGGATGTCGGAAACCTATAACGGGTCACGCTGGTCAAAGCCCCGTCTCATAGATCGCGACAATCCGATCAATGATGTTTCCTGCGGAGCTTTGGAACACTGCGTCGTAATAGATGGGTTTGGGCGCGTACTGAACTTCGATGACGGTCGATGGTCGGTACCGCTCGGCATCGACCATGCGGCGCTCACTGGCGTCTCGTGTGCAACAGCGACATCGTGTGTTGCAGTTGACCTATTTGGTCGGACGATCAGCTTGAACGGCGGGAGGTGGGGCCCGCCTACGTCGACTGACATGGCCTCCGCGACACCGCTTTCGATCTCCTGTCCAACTGCAGGGAATTGCATCGTCGCGGACGCAGCCGGCCGTGGCTTCTTCCGATCCAGGGGAAGGTGGATCGGGCCGAAACTGATCGATGATTCGCTTGGTGTGTCGTTCGACGCGGTGAATTTGGTCGATGTGGCGTGCGTCCACGGCTCGCAGGGTCCGTGTGTCGCTGTCGATTCGGCCGGCAACGCGACCGAGAACAATACACCGTTCCTCGTGAAATAATGTCGACGGCTTTTCTAGACTGGGAGGACCCCAAAGATCGCGCCGCGTTCACTCGGGGATGCGTGTTCACTCGGGGATGAGGGTGGTCACACAGAACGGGTGGCCGGCCGGGTCGATGAGGACTCGCCAGCCATCGGGGCGCGGCTGGTCGTCGGCTTTGGTCGCTCCGGCCGCGATGGCGAAATCTTCTGCAACCGCCAGGTCGGCGACAGCGAAGTCGAGGTGGACTTGCTGGGGAACGTTGGATTCGGGCCAGGTCGGCGGGCGGTAGTTCTCTATTTTCTGCATCGACAGCCAGAGGCCATCGAGACGGACGGCGGCGAACCCTTCGGAGTCATACGCGACTTCGACGCCGAGCAGCGTCGCGTAGAACCGGGCGAGAGCGGAGGGATCGGGGCAGTCGAGCGACACCGAGCCGAGCCGGATGGGAGCGGTCATGGATGCGACCTCCTTCTCATGGCGCCGACAGGCCATTTCCGCGAGCGCCCCGCATCCAACGCTACAGGGTGGCCCGGCCAGGTCGCGTCCGTAATTCGAGCGAGGATACCTACATGACAGACACCGCCGCGCGCACGGCGCTGCCCTTGGGCTCGGTCCAGGCCCGGCTCTCGAATGAATCCGGCGCGGACCATTCGAGCAGCGCCACCGAGCCTCTCTGGGGCGCGCCGTGATGAGCGATTTCTTTGTGCGATACCCGTCCGTCGAGAGTCCGTGACACCGTGGCGATCAGACAGCCAAGATGACCAGTCTGCTCTGGTCGGACACCGAAGTCTCTTGGTGAGCCTTTGAGTCTGCAGGTCAATACCGTTGTGCCGAGCTCGCAGGAGAATCATGAAATATCGCCATCGCCTGCGATCATCAGACCTCTGCACATTTCGCTCGCAGCAGAACGGACTCCGAGGTATCGAGAGAGGAGTGAACGGAGGGTATTGTTCATCTCCACCGTGTCGAAGACGACGTCTCGAAGCTCGACGCCGCGTTTACGCACGAAGTCGCGCGCAACTGGCTTGCCAGGTGCAGGCGTTTACATTTCATGCCACACCGGCAGATTTGTCGTTGCAGATCCTCGTTGCGCGCTGATCCAACGATACTCTGAACATTCGATGTTGCAGCATTGAGGGTGTCAGTGCCCTTATCGAGGTGATCTTGGAGTAAGTCCCGTTTCACACCGATGATCGACTCCCGTACCACTGCGCTCCTATCTGGAGGACCAGATTGATCCATGACGACAGATTGGATGCGCCTCACGAAACCAAGGAGTTTCGGCAGCGCTCCAAGCTCGGCATGATTTGAGTGCAGGAAGCGTGGCCAGGGCACGAAATTTATCCGCGCGGTGCGAGTCGCTCCGACATTGTGATGAAGTCGCGTGCCCACCAAGGTTCGAAGAACGTCCATGGTCCCTGCACGGTCGTCGAAACGAGCTTGCTCCCGTTGGAGGGCGCGGCAAGACCGCCTGGAATAGAGGGGTCATACGCAGTGAAGTCGGGCCAGGCGGGATTGATATCGAGCTGCATGCCCCGAACAACGCCCGCGCGCACAAGGAGCTGCGCGAGCTGCATTGGATCAAGAGCCGGACCGGCACAGTAGACGAGGGCGCCGTCAGCGGTAACGCCGACCCCGGAACGCCATTGATGTTCAACGCCCGGCACCGCGCCGGCACAAGAGGTCGCGCCACACGTCGCCCCCCAGATCTGCCAGTTAGGGCTTGCCGCTAGAGATGTGGGTCGGCCGTTTTCGACGAGTGGGGCCAGGTTCTGGCGAACCGCGACGACCGAGGGCGTCATCTTGAAATTCTTTCCCCAAACGCCTACCTTGACGCTCCCATCGGCATAGATGACCAGCGAAGCGGCCCCTGGTAGCAGCGGGTCAATCATTCGGCCTTCGGTGTAGTAGCCACCCCTGGCAACCTTCATGGCGAAGCCGCCATTGAACGCCGCCACCAGTGAGGCAGCCTGTGCGGGCTCGATTGGCGCAGTGAAGCGAAAAGGGCCTCCACCGGGGCTAATTGAACCTGAATAGAGCCGCGCGGACAAAAGCCGAGTGTCCATCCACGCGATCCCGGCGACCTGCTCGCCCCCAGGTGGGACGAGTGTGGTCTTGTAGATCGCAGCCTCCCCACGGACTAGACGACCAGTTGGACTCCACATTCCCTCTCGCGCAACAACGGACCCATGAAACGGTGTGAGCGGCGCCGGGGTAGGCAAACTTCGCCTGAGCCTGCCCATCTTCATCCGACGGTCGCGTGTTGAGCGTCTCACGGTAATAGGCGTAACCACGTTCGACAGCCACAGAGGGAAAGCAGGAGATGTCGCTCGGTCGGAGCCTCGAGTGCGCCCGATGTCTGTTGGCTTTACGGCAGTGCTTGGCGCTATCGCCAGAGAGACGAAAAAGAGCGCTGGCAAAAGAGACATCAGTCTTATTCCGCCACGGCGAAGTATAACGGTGACCATTCATTCATGCTAACGAGCATTATCGGGGCCAGAGGTAGCCATGCCAGACCGTAAATTTCTCTGATCGATGTCTTGGACCCTGAAGATGACAGGTCTGTCGCAGCCAACCAGGGGAGCCCGTACGCTGTAGATAGTTTGCTTTGGAAGAATCGGCCGATTTTAAAAGCACTCGCGGTCTTATAAAACAAACTATTTCCCTGCCACTACCAGTTCCGCCAATTCCTTAACTCTCACTAGGTGCGTGGGTCAGAACCTCTGATCCACGCCTTCGCCCGTCATCGTATGATCGCTTAAGATTCGCGATTTTCCTTGTCATCGACGATACTTGAGAGGCGAGTACACCCCGCCAGACGACAAGGGTGTTCGTGCGCTGCTCTCTCAATGGGACTTGGCCCGACACATGCAAGGTGTCATTCTCAATAGAACAACATGATTGGAAGCCACCCCAGTGTCACTGGCAAGAGCACGATGTAGCAGAGAGGGAGAAAGTTGTCTCATCTACCTACCGGTGACCCCGCCAGAATCTCGAACAGCGAGCGACCGACGATAGCATGTACTTCTGGGGACACCCCAGTCCCCAACCCCACGGGAGCCGTA
>DATKRV010000087.1:0-5149 GCA_035532075.1 Acidimicrobiales bacterium
CCGAGGGAGGCGGGCTATGAGTGTTGACATTGCGACAGTAGGGCCAAGGAGTCGTGCTCATCGAATCAAACGGGCGCGAAACGGGGCGTCGTTTATCGTCCTGCCCCTCGTCGCGGTGGTGGTCCTCGTTGCGATCTGGACTCTGATCTCGCACTTTACGAATCCACTGCTCCTCGCCACGCCGCTCGCGGTGGCAAAGGCGATGGCAAACATCTTGACGCACGGCAATACGATCAGTGCACTTCTTCTCTCCATTCGGGAGATGTATATAGGACTTGCAATCGGGGTGACGGCGGGGTTCTTGTTGGGAGTGTTTATCGGAAGGTTTCAGGCGGTTAATAATGTTCTGGGACCTTTTGTCAACGTCATCAACGCGACGCCACTGATCGTTGCCATTCCGCTGATCGTCATCTGGACGGGTGTCGGTGTGGAGGCACGCATCGTCTTCACGCTGGTGGTCACAACATTCCCTATGTTGCTCAACACCGCAGCTGGTGTGCGCAACACACACAAGGGCTACATCGAGGTCGCCTCGACTCTCGGTCTGAGCGAGCGGGCAACGATGTGGAAGGTCGCAATTCCGGCGGCCACGCCGTACATATTGGCGGGTATGCGAAGCAGCCTCAGCCTCGCAATTATTGGCATGGTAGTCGGCGAGATGGAGGTCAGCAATGTCGGAGTTGGCTGGTTGCTATTGCAGTACGGCGCTGGCCTCCAGACGGCTTTTCTCCTGGGTCTAATTGCGATTACCTCACTGTTTGGTGTTGTCAATGTTACGATCTTGAAAATTGTCGAGCGGACTGTCTTTAAGTGGACGGTATCAACTCGCTAAGTGGTCTGTAGCGTTATTGAATAGTGATGAGTTATCTCGCGACCTTGCCCACGGGGATGTCCAAATAACGACGCGTATCGATGCACAATCAAAGGCCAGTGGCGAGGCGCGTTACGTCGCAGATGTCTATGACGGGCGAATTGACGTCTACCATGCGGCTTTCGTGCGCAGCACCTCTGTGCACGCGAGTCCTCGCGATCGATACACAGGCGGTCGGCGCGAGAGACGCTCCTGTCGCCTACCCGGCGCCAAGCACAACTAGAATCGCAACGTGACGCGCAGCGCGGGCCACCAACTTTTTATCTTCCCGCCCGGCTTCATTTTGATGCGCCTCGAAGCCTCCCGCTTTTCAGATCCTGTCGTTCGCTACCGGACGACGAACCGAGAGATCTAATGGCGGGTGTCTGAGGTGCACCGGAGAACGGAGTCACGCACAACCTTGTTTCACTTGTGTCACTGACGCGCAACGAGTCGCCCCATGCAAAGAATCCACAGTTGGAATCAATCTTTTCAATCTGGTACTCGGGAGCTGAATTCCCGTATCACGACGGGCAGCCGTGCACCTCTGCCTAAACCATATATCTGGGAGAGACAGCGGTGCATCGGACTTACCTCGCTTGAGTTACTTCAGGGACCCTAGTAGGCCTTCATGTGGACGTTGAACTGCGCCCACGCGGCGTCCCAGGGCGCAGTCTTGACGAGCTGGGCAAGTGGCCGGTTTCCAAGGGTCGAGACAAATCCAAGGCCCTTCGAGATTGTCACGTTCTCCGCAACAGCCTGACGGCTGAAGGAGTTGTGCGACACTGCAAAACCGCCGATGGACTTCAACAGCTTGTAGGCGGTGCGAAGCGTTGCGATGGTGTTCGTACCAGCGGTGTATGAGTACGCGGCAGCTGCCCATGCGCCTTCGTCGGTGTTGAACGTCTCCGCCGAAGCAAGCCATGCAAGGTCAATTGCCTCTGCAGTTGCAGGGTGCACAGCAAGCCATGAGGGCGTTGCGAACATCATACTTTCTGCGTACTTCGGAGCAACCTTTTCACCGGTAGCCAAGGTGTGGAAGCCAGGGCCGGCCCGTGCAACCATGCTCGGGTCAACCCAAGCGGCAGAGACCTTGCCATCTATGACCTGGATGTAAGAGTTGGCCTCGGCACCAGTGGTGACAAGGTTCATGTCAGACATCTTGAATCCACCGAGCTTGGCCGCGGCTGCCCACAGTGGGAAGTCAACATTTCCGGCCGAGTAGTCGTCCGCGTAGCTAAGACCTTTGAGCTGGCTGAGCTTCCTGATGCTCGTTGGCACCATGAGGAAGTAGGCAATGCTGGTCTGGTTTGGACCGAATGCGGTAAGACCAAGGCTGATCGCGGTCGCGACAGGTGAGGTGCAGATATCCTCATTGCCACTCGCAACTCCGAGCTCAGCGATGTTCGCGGAGTCGTTGACCATCGAGGTTGTTGCGCCCCACTGCTTCAGCGCCTGCTCCATAACATAAATGTGCGCGTCACCGATGTACGCTGATCCTGCCGAGTTGGCAATGTGAATCGTCATTCCCGTCAGAATCGGCGTGCCATTCTTACGGAATACGAGCTTCGTTGCCGTCGACACCCTCGCGTGTGACGGGTTGTAAACGGCCGCGCCAGCTGTACCAGCTGCGGCGACAGTTGCCGTCGATGCAATAGCCAGAGCGGCCAAAGCATTGCGGTAACGATGTAATGCCATCAATGATCCCCCGCGAAGTAAATTTCTTGCACGCCAGTCAAATAACCGGCGCCCCCCTACAGTCATACAGAGTGGTGCAACTGCACCGTATTACGAATGAGTAACAGAATGCAACGATTTTGTCAAGATATCGTCATAACCGCAGCGCATACGTGACCGCAATCAGAGCTCTTTGGGAGTCCCGATCCAGAGGATCACGCGTGCACGGCCAAACATGCTGTACTGCGATTGCAACATCTGCAAGTTGAGATCGCGACAGACAATAACCGCCTAGGCGAGTCTTGTCAGCTCCACCGAAACGTCAAGCCCAGCAAGGGCGCCACCTTGATAGACGCCTCGGAACGGCGCCGCGTCGGCATAATCTCGACCGCGAGCGACCGTCACATAACGGTCACCGACTCGTTCACCGTGTGTTGGATCGATCGGATACCAAGCCCCCACCCAGCACTCCATCCAGGCGTGCCCGGCGCCCGCGATCGAAACGCTCAATTCACCCTCCGCACTCGGGTGCAGATATCCCGATACATAGCGGGTCGGAATGCCGATCTCACGCAACATCACGATCCCAAGATGAGCAAAGTCCTGGCAGACGCCGCGGCGTGAATGCCACGCCTCAAGCGCCGAGGTCGTTACCCCGGTCGCACCAATCTCGTAGATCATTGACGATTGAATCCAGTCACTGACCGCCTCGACGGCGCGAAACGGCGAGGACTCCCTGCGGAACTTTCTCCCAATTTCGGAGAGCTCCTCGTCGCCTGAGGCATAGCGTGTTGGCTCGAGATATTCGTCAAAGCGCTCCTTGATCGCATCGCTTTCGATCTCGGACCATGTCAACCCCGTTGGCTGGGGACGAGCTGTTGCGGTTTCAACTATCGAACTCGCAATCACCACAAGTTCGCGGTGCGGCTCAGGAATGTCAAAGGAGATGACCGATGTCGAGAAGTAATCGACGTAGCGATAGAATGAGGTCGCGGGCATGACCGAGACGTTCGCGCTCAACACCGACTGGCCAGAAGATGACTGAGGAAGCAGGCGCACCTCGTTATAAGAGGCGATGACAGGCTCTTCATAACGATAGATCGAGCTATGAATCGTCGAAATGCGCCAACTCATTGGAGGGCCCCCCGTTTCGGTTGCATGGTCTTAACTCCCATCGCGCCCACGCCCAAGGTGCTGCGACGCATCTTCGGCTCTCCACGCAAGCGTCGCCTCGAACTGGAAGTACGTCTTTGCGATGGCAGCGCTCGCCATTGAGCACGCCTCCTGAACGTCATGCAGATGACCAGGGAGTCGGCGGATGATCTCGTCCACGGTCTGGTATTCAAGGGTGGTGCGTGCCCGACCGATGACCCTCTTCGCCTCCTCGCCAGCTCCAGCCCGACTCTGTTGTTGCTCGAGGGCGCTCAGACATCCCTCGGCCGTGAGCAGCGAGAAATAGACGCTGCGCGGAAAATAACGGTCAAGAACGAGGAACTCAATCGCCTTTGATGCGACAATGACACCCCGATAGGTCCGCAGATAGGCCTCATAGGCAGAACATGCACGCAGCGTGGTCGCCCAGTCTGGCTCTCCCCTCGGATCATTCAACTGAGCAGCGAGGAGACGCGCCGTCATATCGGCTCGCTCGATATTGCGCCCGAGCAACATAAACTGCCAACCATCGTCCCGACTCATCGTCGCATCGGCGATTCCGACGGCAATTGCCACGCGCTCTCTGACAAAACGCGCGAACCGAAAGAACTCGTGTGGGCCCATCTTTTCAGTCGCAGGTCCTCGAGCATCAAGTTCAACAAGTGTCGCGTTGAGACACTCCCAGAGTTCGGAAGATATCGATTCGCGGATCCCCCGCGCGTTCTCTCGCGCTCCGCTGAGTGAAGAGGAGATTGAACTGGGCTCATCGCGCGCAACTGACAGAGCAGCGGTGACTGCTTCGAGATCGGACTTTTGATTGAGCGCCACTGGCACCCCCATCACCGAGAGCAGCGTCTTTGCAACCGTCGATTCAGCGATATTTGCGCCTTCGAGAAGCTGGTTGATCTGTACATCCAGAAGTCGCGCCGTATCTTCGGCGCGCTCAAGATAGCGACCGGTCCAAAACAGGGACTCCGCGATTCGGCTTAACACGGGAGTTCCCGGACACGGAGCTGTTGTTGTTGTTGCTGCTGCTGGGCTGCGGCGAAGGTTGGGCCGCGTTCTGGATCGAGCGTCGGAAAGGGGAGCTGCTCTTCGAGCGGTTGAGAGGGCTCAGCAACCGAGAGCCGGTGTGACTCGGCCCTCTCTGGCGCGAGAACCCAGGTGTCTTTTGAGCCGCCGCCCTGACTCGAATTCACCACGCTTGACCCCTCGCGAAGCGCGACCCGTGTCAAACCCCCCGGGGCGACCCAGATCGATGAACCGTCGTTGACCGCGAAGGGACGCAGATCGACATGGCGAGGAACGAGGCGGTCACCGACCTTTGTCGGAACGGTCGAGAGCTCGACGAACTCCTGTGCGATATAAGAGCGCGGACTGCGTTGGATCATCTCCGCCGTCTCTGCAAGCTCTGCCTTTGTCGCCACGGGACCGACGACCAGTCCATATCCCCCCGAGCCATCAACCGGC
>DATKRV010000088.1:0-6234 GCA_035532075.1 Acidimicrobiales bacterium
GTTGCATACCCTCAAAGTCACGTCGGCCATGGGATCGTTTCGTCGCACTCCTGTGTGAACCACGTGCAACCGACGGTGTTGCCATACCGAGAAATTACCACAACAACGTAACTACGTCAATGTATTTCCGAAAGATCAGTAGGTCGTGCGTTGGCAAAGTCATCCGCCCTCAAAAGGCAAGTTTCACCGATTCCATCACAAGAACGCCGGGTGCAATGGTGCGTCCCCGTCGGGAAGAGATCTGACGAACTGGACGATCTGCCCGCGCGCCCGATGCCATATGAACTTTGACCGACAGCAAAGCCTGTTTGTCTGTCGCGACCACAGCCCGATGTCAACGGCTCCGAAGGAGCGACGGCCCTCGTCCTCACTATTACCGGTCTCGTTCTGGTCGATCTCAATCTTGAGGTAAGTGGTGACGGTATTGTCAATGGCAAAGGGTAAAATCTCTCAGCGATTCTACAGCAAACACTCACTCCACCTACAGTTCAGTCTGGAACGATGATGAGGTGCCCCTGTCATCTCGAGGAATGACTCCGTCAGCAGCATCTGGCCGCCGCAGTCGTGAACCGGTGATTCCCCATCGTCCGCTTCCACGTCCTCGGCCGCGTGTCGCCGACGCACTCGCCGTGCTTGCCGGCCTCGGACTTGGCCTCGTCATCGCACTCTTTGTGCATGGAGAGACCCGGGCCACGCTCCTTGCTCCGGGTGGCTGGCAGATCGCCATCGCGAGGTTCTCCGGCTTTACCGGAACCTACCTCATGTTGGTGATGCTGATCCTGATCGCGAGGATTCCGTGGCTTGAGCGAACTGTTGGTCAAGACCGGCTCGTCCGCTGGCACCGGAAGATCGGACCGTGGCCGCTCTGGCTAATTTCGAACCATGTTCTTTTCATACTGATTGGCTACGCCAAGCTATCCAAGACGGGGATCTTCAGTCAGGCATGGACTTTCATCCATTCATACCCGGACATTCTCGCGTCATTTGTCGCGTATGGGCTCTTGATGATGGCGGGGCTTACTTCAATCAACATCGCGCGGCGTCGGCTCAAATATGAGACATGGTGGGTCGTCCATCTCTACCTATACCTTGCGCTCGCGCTGGCTTTTGCTCATCAAATCAAGACTGGCGTCTCTTTCATCACGAGTCCGATCAACCTCCATATCTGGTCTGGGGTCTGGATCGCGACTGCCGCACTTGTTGCAGTCTTTCGGGTTGGTCTTCCGATCTATCGCAATATGCGCCATCAATTACGCGTCGCATCGATTCGCGAAGAGGCGCCAGGTGTTTATTCGGTCATCTGCACCGGGCGACATATTGAACGTCTTGCAATCGCGGGCGGACAGTTTTTCCTCTGGCGCTTTCTCGCTAAGGATCTTTGGTGGCACGCACATCCATACTCACTTTCTGCACTTCCAAGACCACCGTACGTTCGGTTTACCGTCAAAGCGCTCGGAGATCAAAGCAGCGCCATAGAACTTCTCAAGCCAGGAACGAGAGTTCTCGTTGAAGGCCCATACGGAGCGTTCACCCGACACGTTCGTAGGTCCAACAAGGTGGCTCTCATCGGCGCCGGCGTCGGCGTAACACCGCTGCGTGCCCTCCTTGAAGATCTTCCAATGGGCGTGGATGTCGAAGTCATTATCCGTTCCTCGACGAAGGCAGAACTCGTCCACGGCGATGAGATCTCTGCCCTTGTCGAGGCGCGCCACGGGCGCTACCACCCACTTATCGGCTCTCGCTCCGAGATCCGGCTGGATTCAAGAACGCTCCGCGCGCTAGTTCCAGACATCGCAGAACGTGATATCTATTTGTGTGGACCGGAGTCGTTCAATGAGATTGTTACCAAGTCCGCGGAAAGGCTCGGCGCGGATCCAGAGCGAGTGCACCATGAAGCCTTCTCGTTCTAGGAAATTTTGACAAACAAGGGAAAGGGTGGAAGAGATTGAAACGATCACCTCTCGTTGTCGGCGGGGCTCTTTTTGGCGCCCTGGGTGCGCTCGCGCTCTATGCAGCCTCAGGAACCTCCCAGCTCGGAACTCTCCATGTTGGAGCTCCCTCAAAAACCGCCGCGCCTCTCGCTCGGACAACCACCGCAGCTCCGGCCACCTCCCAGCGACCAACAACCGCGACGCCAAACACGACAGCCCCCACGCAATACGTCTCGCCTTCGATTTCGGGCTCCGAAGGTGAGGGGGCGACCTTTGGAAACTCCGGAACCGGAAACACAGGCGTCCGTAATGGAAGCTCACAGGATCACCCGATCGCCGGCACCGCGCCAAGTACTGACAATTAGGAGTTCGCTCAGATCATGATCCGGTCTTTGGCAGGTCTCCTCTGTCGATATAGAAAATCAGCGGTCAGATGAAACGCGCGCCGATCGTAGTCTCGGGAACGCTTGTCGGTTTGGTCGGACTATTTTCCTTTCACTCAAAGGCGGCGACACTGAGTCTCAATTCACTGCAGACGGGATCATCAAACGCGCGCACCTCAACACCAGGTACCAACCCAAAGAGTTCTCCAACGACGTCCTCGTCTCCCGCCGCAACCCCTCCTCCACCGACCTCCTCTACATCAACGATATCGCCAGCGAAATCAGCTCCGGGTACGACGGCTCCGACGACGACCGCTCATCCCACGACGACAACAGCTCCACCCTCTGTGAGTCGGACTGGAACCGGACCCGTTACAAACTATTTCTTCGGTACCGTCTCCGTCTCCGTCACGGTTTCTGGTAAAAAAATCACCAATATCAGTATCGCGTCGCTCAATGACGGGGGAAATCCGCGTTCACAACAGATCGACCAATACGCACTACCTCAGCTTGAACAACAGGCACTTGCCGCGAACGGAGCGAATATCCAGGGCGTCTCGGGCGCGACGTACACCAGCCAGGGATTCGTGCAATCGCTTCAGGGGGCATTGAGCAAGGTTGGGCTCTGAATCTTGCTGAAAGTTATCCAAAGTTGAACGATACCAAGATGACTCAACAACCAATGAGGCCCGCGCTCAATTGTCACGCGGCGTTGACATCATGACCAAGATAAATGAGCGCCCCGGGAAACGCGTGAGTGACGGTTCTCAGATTTCGCACAGAAACCACCAATACTCTTGGCAGGTGCAAGATGCGCCAACTGAAATTGTCTCTCCTCAGCGCCGCCGCCATTCGCGCCGGGCACATTCAAGGTCTCATGGCGTCGCAGGAAACGCGCGCCTCACCGGAACAACCGCAGCAATTCTGCTCGTTCTCCTCGCCGCTGAGGGATTCACAATCTTGCAGATCAGGCCATTACTCAAAGAGCACATCTTCATCGGCATGCTCTTGGTGCCCCCGGTTGCCCTGAAAATCGGAACGACGTTCTACCGTTTCGCGCGGTATTACCTGAATGATCCGAGCTACCGAAAGAAAGGCCCTCCGCCAGTCGTTCTGCGCATGCTCGGACCTGCCTTGGTCGTCGTCACGGTGGTGCTTTTCGCAACCGGCATCGCGCTGCTATATGTCAGGGGTTCTATGCTCCAGACTCTGCTCTTTTTGCACAAGGCATCTTTCGTACTTTGGTTTGGAGTCATGGCCATCCACGTCCTCGGACACATTGGTGACACCGCGAAACTCGCGCCGCGCGACTTTCTTCGACGCACTCGTCGCAAAGTCTCGGGAGCAGGCGCGCGAAACATCGCGCTCGTTACAACCCTTGCGATCGGGGCACTTCTAGGTCTCGCGCTGATCAGCCGAACACAATGGTTCCTCTTCAACTTCTCCGGAGGGCATTGATTCACCCGGACCACCTTTTGGAGGCGTTGTGAAAAACGCTCCCACCGATTGGAATCACCGCTGCATCGCGACTCAAGCGAATTCAGCTAGGCAACGACAAGATCGCTGAACGCTCACGCGCGCAGCAATGAGAGACCACCATCGACAAGTACATCTGCTCCAGTGACGTAGGAGGCCAGATCTGAGGCAAAAAACAGAATCGGCGCCACGTAATCATCAAAATCTCCGCGACGTCGGAGTGGAAGTTTCGCCTCGGAGCCCTGGGTGTGACCCTTTACATCAGTAGGTGTTCCCGGCGCCTCCTCAACAGCGCGAAGTTGCGTCGGGGTATTTGCAGGACTCAGGCAGTTCACCGTGATCCCAAATGGACCAAGCTCGACCGCGAGCGACCGAGTCGCGTGCGCAACGGCCGCTTTCGAGGAACCGTAGAGAAAGCTCGCCGACGTGGCGCGATGCCCCATTACCGATGAGACCGTGATGATGCGTCCATGTTTTTGTACCTTCATCGGAGCAGCTGCAGCCCGTATCATAAGGAGTGTACCCTTCACATTTACGGACAGCATCTTGTCTATTCGAGTGGCGTCCGTCTCCTCGACTGAAGAATTCCCACCTATCGCGGCGCAGTTCACAAGCACATCCAGATGTCCCCAACGGTCAAGAACTTCACGCACGGATCGTTCTGCATCAGCCTCATTCGAGACATCACCCGCAATTGCGAGCACCGTGCCAACCGCTGCAAATCGCGCCGCGGTCGTCTCCACCGACGACCTTGAACGTGACATGATCGCAACTTTTGCTCCCAATGAGAGGAAGGCCTCAGCACAGCGGCTTCCAATCGCGCCGCTCCCTCCCGTTATGAGAACCACGCTAGAACTGCCAATTCCCGGAAGCCGCACATCTCCAGGCATGTCCTTGCTACCCCAGTTGATTTTCATTAGGTAATGAATATATCCCGATCGCGCTCCTCTCACGAAGAGCGAACATCCATAATGTCTTAGAACCTCAGGAAGAACTTCAAGCTGGTTCGAAAATCAGGTCTACCCGATCTCGCTCAATGAAAGCAATCCGTCTCGTGTCGCGATCGTTACCGCTTCGAGCTTCGAATGAGCTCCAAGCTTCGAGAGGATATTACGGATGTGGTTTCTTCCCGTATGGACCGACATATAAAGCTCCCCGGCGATTGCCTCCACCGTCTTCGCCTTTCCAAGCAGGCGCAACACCTCAAGTTCACGAGGCGTGAGATCGCTGACCTGGTTGTTGGGAGGCCGCGTATAATAATGGAGCAGTCCAGCGAGTTCGCTGGAGGTCATCACCGAAACTCCACGCCAAGCATTGCGCACCGCATTTACGATGTCCGAGGCAGGGCGCGCCTTTGATAGCAATCCAACACATCCGCACTCAATGGCTTTCACGAGGATCTCCTCTGAACCGAATCCCGTGAGCATCACTACTTTGATGTCCGGATTCCGCTTAAGGATCTCTGCGGTTGCAGTCGCCCCGTCGCCATCGGGGAGGCGATAATCCATAAGAATTACCTCAGGCACGTTCTTTTCAATCTGGGATACAGCACTCGCCAAGTCATACGCGATTCCTACAAGCTTAAAATCTACTTCATTCGAAATTATTCGCGCGAGTCCCTGTGCAACCATCTGTTGATCGTCGACAATCAACACCCGAATGGGACCTTCAGACGGAGTGTCTGCCCCTCGCTCGTCAAACACGGACCACACACCTCAGGTACACTTCAGTCCCCCGACCATGCCTGCCGGCACTTTGCATTCTCGAAAACACATGATATGCAACACCCCACCCTCAAGGCACCCAGTATCCCCGTCGATTCACAGGAAGGATTCGACTTTAACGGTGTCTGGTAAGCGCGGTCGCGCACCCTCCCAAGAAGTTGACACCCAGAGAACATCCTATCGAAAAGATCCACTTCTCCGTTCGGGCCTTGATTCAAGTACAAGTTGCGTAAAATCCAAGTACAAGCTGCGTAAAACCGGTAATAAGCAGAGCGGCAATCACAGAGCAGAATCCCCCAACCAAAGCCATGACGACAGTACCGAACATCTTTGACACCAGTTTCTTAGGGGCAGTGGGCTACTCAAGTCCTGTTAATGTCATTCTTGTGTCCACTGGTGACGCGCAATCGCTACAAAACTTTACGAGCCAACACAGGGCACGGTTTCTAATTCGCGCAGCTCTTCTCGAGAGCACCGTCGGTGTAAAATAATCCTTGTCTTAATGTTTATTTAAGCCAAATCGCCCACAGGGTGGTGAGGTAAAATAGTCCCTAGGAGTCTGCAATGATCACCACCGAGCACAACGACCGACTCACAAGAGTCGGCAAGGGAACTCCGGGTGGCGAGATGATGCGCCGTTACTGGCACCCGATCGCACCTAGCGCGAAGCTCGACGAGAACCCGGTACAGAGCGTGCGCATCCTTGGCGAGGACCTCGTG
>DATKRV010000089.1:0-10460 GCA_035532075.1 Acidimicrobiales bacterium
TGTTCAACATCGACGGCGAGAGTTACCGCATGCGATCACACCGAGCGCGCTCTGAAGCGATGCGCAAGGGGGTGACACCAGCGAATAACCAGTAATATCAGACTCGTCTCACCGCGTGGTCACCTGGGGAATTTCATTGATTGACCCTGGGGAGTTCCCAAAATCGCCGGCACCTCGTACTGAGGTCGTGGACCTGTTTGTGCATCCACTGCCGAGGGAACCCGGAGGGTGGTTATTTTGCACGAGTGGCTGTCGCCAGCAGAGCCGCGTGTGGCACCAGAGCAAGCCGTCGGATTGATGGAGCTGCATCGTGCGATGAGCCATGCGAGAGTATGGTCCAGTGACATCCATGCTGTTCCGTTCGGCTGATTCCCCGGAGTGTCACCAGGTGAGGGCGGAGGGCACCGGCCTCGATATCTTCCGTCAGTATACTCTAGTGACATAATACTGGTAATTAATAACTAGATAAATAAATATAGTTCTAAATATCAAGAAAATATAGTATATATTCACAGTATGGCTAGCTGGAGCTTTCTCACCAACCATGGACGTGCCCTTGTGTGCATCGCTCATGACCCTGGAGCGCGCCTCCGAGATATCGCCGAGAGTCTGGGTGTCACAGAGCGGACCGCGTTTGGCATTGTGACCGATTTGACCAAAGCTGGCTATGTCTCCAAAGAACTCGAGGGCCGTCGCAACCGCTACGAGATCCAGGCGCAAAAACCACTCGGGGAGGCTGTTGGTCGGGAGTTGACGATCGGCGATGTCCTCGATCTACTCGTTGATGGCTCGAGTGAATAGGAGTCGACGCGTGAACGGATCGGATCGGTTCCTCCCTTTGCCCGGATCACGGCAGGCCCAATATGACTGAATCTTTCAAAGATTCAGAGCCGCAGGTATATCCAGAGGACGTCCGGATGTCGGTGACGCCGGTTGCAACGCCCGGCGGCATCGCTGAGGTTGGACGCGAACAAGAAAAGCCTCTTTCCGATATGTCCACGGGCAAGGTCAAGCGACGGAGGCTCCATCTGGGGGGCACAGTCGGTGAAGGAGTCCGGCCTACGCGCATCAGTGGCGCATGGGCCGCCATCTTCGTTGCGGTGCTTCTCGGCGCTGCGCTGATCGATTTCATCGTCGAGAACACGCATTCAGTACGGATCAATTTTTTTGCTGCGCACGGTTATATTCCTGTGGCTGTCGCACTCCTCGCCGCTGCGCTTGCGGGAGCCTTTGTCGTACTTGCCGTCGGGGTGTGTCGCACGACGCAACTTCGCATGGTGCTCCGCCGCAGGGCGCGGCGGGCGAAAACGCATGTGGCCGCCGGCGTCAATGGCGATGGCAAGGATTGGGAATCCGCGTGAACTGGCGTGAAAACTCGAGGGTTGAATCTTCGTCCGGAACTTTGGATTTATCGATCAAGCGGAACCGCGCATGATGGATTTCAAATTGACGGTCGGGTTCAATTTCGTCACGGTGCGTGGAGGTGTGCACGATCCGGCGCCAAGGACAGCGATGAATCGGGAGGCCAGGCATTCAGAAGACGGCTGATGCTCGGGAGAAGTTGTGGATGATGTTCTCTCGTGGACACGAGGATCGTCTTGGTACCGAGCCAGACCATCTGCGGTCCCTGGTTCGACCGGCCAGCAAGTCTGATGCGAAATCCCACGTTCTCCAGAACGTCGAGTCCAGCGCGGCACCAGAGTCCGTATTTTCGGCTCAGACGATTGATCCACAAGATATGGAGGTAGCGAGGGCTTTGCTCGTCTCCTATCACCGCTCGCTTCAAGAGTTCGATTCGGTAACAGATTGCGCGATGTGATCGGGCGGTGGTCGCCTCGTAACCTCTGATCGCCCCACAGGCTGAGTCGGTGATACACGGTGATGGACTTCCAATCTCATTTCCGATCTTTTTTGTGCGGTTTTCTTGACGCGACGCTCGATTGTGCAAAAGAGCGTGAGCGAGCCCTCGGGTGCACCGGCGAACTTGTCCTTTCGTTCCGGCAGTTGAGCACGAACCCAAGGTATCGTTAGGTGAAGATGCCGAGGTCAAGCACAGCACAATCGGAATGTGGGGGCGGTCGACACTCGTTCTCGCGCCCGTGGCAGCGATGCAGGTCGTGACTGGTTCAGCTCCATGTGAATGGTCTTTTGAATTCAAAGGCGTCGGACCTGCGTCGCTGATTTCGATCAAGGCGTATCTGTCACTTGGTTTCGGAAAAGGCCGTCGAACCATCCGGGTCGGCCTGTTCTTGTGGCCGTTGGCCTCGTACTCACGACGCGCGATCACAGATCGAGAACTGACGATATGACCGGGTTGGTTCTGATTGTTCTGTCTGGTCTTGTCATCGCCGCGTTTGCTGCTGCAGCAGAGACCTCGTTGACCTCGGTGAGTCGCATACGGATGCGAAGTCTCGCCGAGGAGGGCAATCGGGCGGCAGGTATTGTCGTGCGTCTGCACGATAATCCGAGCGGATATCTCTCGACGATCCTCAGTTTGAACACAGTTGCGGTCATAGTTGTATCGACTGCCGCAACGCTTATCGGCGCACGTCGTGCCCATTCACTTCCAGCTTGGGTTGTAACGGTGGTGCTGTCCGCGATAGTGCTCGTATTTTGCGAGATCGCGCCAAAGTCGATCGCGCTGCGTTATAACCAACGATTTGCCCTTCTCATGGCCCGCCCTGTGATGTTTCTCACCAAGGCACTCCAACCTCTAGTCAAGATCTTGATGGTGGTAAGTGTGCTTTTGCTTCGCGTCACAGGTCGGAAATTACCCGGACCTTTTGTCACCGAAGAGGAGCTCAAATTGCTTGTTGACGTCGGTGAGCAGGAAGGAATTGTCGATCAGGAAGAGCGGGAGATGATTCACGGAGTCCTCGAGATGACCGATAAACCGGTGCGTGAGGTTATGGTCCCACGCGTTGATCTGATCGCGATCGATGTCACGAAGAGTTTGAATGAGGTGATCGAGACGGTGATCCGTTACGGACACTCAAGAATTCCGATCTATGAGGATCGCATCGACCAGATCATCGGAGTCATTTACGCCAAGGACCTGCTCCGTCAGAGCATCCGGGATAACGACCACACCTCGCTACGCGAACTGCTGCGAGAACCATATTTTACACCCGAGTTGAAGCACGTTGGAGAGCTTCTCAGTGAGATGCGCGAACGTCGGGTGCATATTGCGATTGTCGTCGATGAGCACGGAGGAACCGCGGGAGTGGTCACCATGGAGGATCTGATTGAGGAGATCGTCGGACCAATTCGAGACGAGTACGACATTGCAGAGATCGAAGACATCCAGTTCCTCTCGGATTCAGAGGTTCTGTTGAACGCCCGATTTCCGATCGATGATGTCCAGGAGATTCTCCATCTTCAACTGGAGTCTGTCGACGCGGACTCGATCGGTGGATATGTCTATGCGGTACTCGGGGAGATACCCAAAGCGGGTGCCACACTCGCGATCGGCGACGCCACGCTGATCGTAGATAAGGTCCGACGACAGAGCATCCAGTCGGTCCGGATCACGAGTCCCCGGCCGTTCATACAGAGCAGGGGGAACGGACGCGGAGCGATTTCGTGAACGCCGATCCGCGAGGACAGGGCTTGGAACGAAGCCTGTTTGCGACAGGAACGGGGTGGCGACAAGATGGTCGCCACTCACTTTGTGAATTGTCCTCGCAAGCGCAGATGGAGTTTTCATTTGGCCATTTACCCAGATCATTCCGACGGCGGGCGGTCTTGTGCTCGGCGTATGGGAAATCCGTTCGCTGCTTGTCGGGGGTTATCTGACTGACTCGAGCGGTATCGACAGGCCTGTCCTCGAAGCTTCCATCGTGTTGCTCTTGCCTGTGGTTTGCGCGCGCGATGTATGACCTGTGGCCAAAGACGCGCGACGCTCGCTCTACGAGTTGCGATGAACACGTCAGCTGAATATGAGCGGATGGTCCTCGCCGATCGCGCGTCGATAGGCGTTGTCGGACTGGGAACTGCGCTCCTGTGGGCTCGGCAGGCGGCGGAGTCGACCAGATCTAGCAGGTGTAGTCGGGATCGATCCTATAGGGAGAGGGTTCGCTCCCCGGAGTCTCCTGCAATACCCAGGGAACTCCCCCTGCGAAGAGGTCGCTCGGATTGGCTGTGCCATAACCTGAAGTTCCTGCGCACCACCCAGTGAGAGTGCCGGGCGCGGGGAGGCCACTCTCGGTATACGGAGGATTCGTCCAAGGGGCACCCGCAACCCAGAGGGGGATCTGGTTCCCCGAAGGAACGTACTGCCCCGCGATCACCGGGTACTGAACACTCGACGAGTAGATACCGACGGTAATTCCCACGCCTCGGAGAGCGTCGATCGCGCCCTGAATCGTCTCGTCGTTCAGTGCCGGGGAGTTGGACCAGTAATTTCCAGTTGAGAAATGTGACCACTGATCGCTCGACAGATTTGGGCCCTCGACATCAAGCCACCAAAGCGAGGACGATACCCCTACGGCTAACGCCCCGTTGTAGGCAGTGACTGCTCCCTCGTAACCGTAGTTGTAGGCCAAGCAGGCTGTCTGAGAGAGCGGGACGGAGGTCGCGGTGAGTGTCGCGCAGCTCCCGGCTGGCCCGTTCTGATCGAGAGCGCTCGCCGCCGGGGACTTGTCGGGGGAGTTGGTAAAGAGGTAGAGGCTGTAGTGGGATCCTGATGTCCCAGCCGCGGAAGTTGCCCACGCCGCTTCGGATGCGAGGCAGGAATTTTGCGAACTGTCGAGCCAACCTGCGACTTCAATCACCGAGAATGTCGATGAACTTGGCAGCGCAGGGGAGGCGACCGTGGACCCAGGGGATGCACACTGAAAATTCGAGACGTCATAACCAAACGCCCCACGCGGCAAGATTGAGCCTGGCGCGACAAGTGTGCTCGTGAGGATCGTCGGAGCTGGAAGCGTGATTGCCTCGACTGCAACGACACGTGTCGGTCGCCGCGGAGGTGATGCCGCGAGCGAGCCCTCGTAGGCTGCATCGCCAAAGCGAAAGATGCTCCCCGAGGCATTCGCGAGGAAATATCCGTTGCCGTCAGGAGTGGACGCGATGGACGTGAGCGGACGTGGCAGCCGGTGATGGACGAGCGAACCAAAGTACCCACTCGTTCCAAGGTGGTGCACTCCGCCGTCTTTTGTGAGAATCACGATGCCGTGACCGTCGGGGCTCGCGGCAGCGGCAATGACCTGTGGCCTCTTGTATCCGAGCGAACCGACCGGCGGAGCATCTCCGTAATTTCGCACTATGCCCATTGTGGTGACAATCCAATATCCATTGCCATCAGGAGTCGGGAGAATGGAGACGACATCACCAGAGCTGTGATCGTGAACCGTTGAACCGTAGAACCTGGCGTCTCCAAAATGGAACAGGCTTCCATTTGTGGCGACGAGCCAATATCCATTTCCGTCTGGCGTGGGCGCGAAGTCAACGATTGGATAACGGAGGTGAAGATGGGCGGGAGAACCAAGAAGAGTTGCGTCTCCATAGGCAAAGACATCACCTTTGGCACTTGCCAGCCAATATCCACCTCCGGCGGTCGTTGCGGCACCCGTCACGATCGGATTCGACAGCCGCTCTTTCGGTCTTGAACCGTGCAATGGTGCTCCACCGCATGAGACGACGGTGCCGTTTGACTCAAAGAGGTAGTACGCGGGTCCGCCGACAGAAGTTGGAGTCGCAGAGACCTGAGTCGTGCACAGTGGGGCCGAAATTGCCATCTGTTCGGGAATGATTGAAAACAATCCAACGACACTTCCGAAAAGGACAAGCGCGACGATTCTGGTCAAGAGCAGTCGGAGACGAAGGAGCACGGCCACGAAGGTAGTTCGAAACGTCAATTGTTCTTTGCCGCGCCCCGAATTCTTCATCAACTTCTCATGTAAATTCCGAGCATGCCCAGCTCAAGACTGCGATGGTTCAGGAGATTCAGCGCTTGATGTTGCGCTGGATCTCCGAACCATTCGCAGATCTCGTCGAATAGCGGTCGTAAATGCACTTCGAACATCCATCAGGCGAGTATCGACTCTTTCGGTATCGTCAGTTCAGGGGATCGCTCCCGTCGTTGAGTTCAACCTCCGATGTTCCCTCCAGAGGCTAGGTCGATGATGCCTGCATCGTAGTTCGCGTGTGCGAGCGTGATCTCCACCTGGAAAAGAGCCCTGTTGGCACTGGCAAACAGTCCCGTGTCGTGAGGAAAGTCTGCTGGCGTCTGAGCGAGCACTCTGCTCGCGACGTCTGTGGCCTCGAGATTCGCCCGGTTTACCAGCCTGACGAAGTCGGTGTAGCGGTTCAGAGCGTTCGTATATCCGTGCTGGCCGACAAGTCCATTGACCGCGGTGAGTAGGCCCGACTCCTCACCTTGGAGCAAGGTCACCTCGGCCGTGACGTTGTCTGACTCGATCGTGAGAAAGACCTGAGGCGTGAGGACCACGAAGACGCGATTCTTTTTGATCATTGAGATCTCATCTGCGCGGAGTTGGATGTCAGTTGTATCTGTCGGCACTTTGGCAACGAGCGCATTGATGTTCGTCAACGCAGTCGCGACGTTCGCCGCGAGTGTCGCCGCGTGAGCGGTGGTGAGTGATTTCGCGCGAGATATGTCGGTGGTGAGCCGGTTGAGCTGGCTGACCCTGTCGGCTAGCTGGGTCTCAAGCTTTTTTTGATTGGCTAGAAAATTATGCGGGTGCTCGCTCGCCGAGGTGACACCCGGTACAAGGATCGAAATCGCACCACCGATTATCGCTGAGGCAACTCCGGATCTGAGAAATTTGGCGTTCATTGCATCTCCCCTCTCTGCTCTCGTTGCCCTGTAAGCACTTCCCAAATATCTCATCAACATTGTTAGACGTCTGGTAGGTGGTGTTAGGGGTGTGTAATGCAGACTCCGCAACCAGATCATGTTGCCGATCGGGTTTCATTGTTCCGGGCGCAGTCATTCGTCGGAGAGGCCGACTTGTTTGGAGGTGCTATCTGGTTCTTTGGATTCTCGAAGCGATGAAGCTGGGTGACGCGATTGCCCCTGGAGTTTTTCACGCGAGAGGGTCACACAGGTTGCTCACGTTGCGTATGCGACGCCGGCGAGCCAATCGATTGGGCTACAGGACAAGGACTACCGCAGGACGCTTTTTTCTTGGTATCGCGCGACAGAGAAGGAAAGCAACACGGGAATGTCGAGAGCAAAGATAATCAGAGAGAGTGTCATCACAATAAGCATCGAACCTCGGGTGTGGTCGAATATGAAGACGAATTCGAGCAGTCCGGAGATGACGACATAGGTCAATAACGTCCATCTCCAAACCTGGAAAAACACCTTCCAGTTAAAGTCCTCGATTCTGCTCACGGTGATGATCGCACCGATCAGCGAGAGAGTCGCGAGAACAAGGAGCACGGTGACTGGTCCCAGCGAGGCACGTTGTGGAAGATGCGAACCAAGATAGATTCCGCTTGCGATAACACATGCCATCGAGAGGACTATTAGATGCGCAATCGGAGGAAGTTTTCGATCGGCAAGGTTTGTCGTCGAGAGCGAGTTCTCTGTCATTTCACGCTCGCAATTCTTGTCATGATGATGAGCGTGGCGACCTGCATGGCTCCGGTGACACCTGCGGTGTAGATGAATCGCTTCATCAGTCTTTCAATCAGCTGTCCATTTGGGTGCGGCTTGTTCATCTCAAAAAGCACCGCCAGGTTCGCGGGCTCGAGCAGTCCAATTGCGACAATCGCCATGACGCCGACAACAATCATCGAGGCAACGATCCATCCATGATGCGAATACGAGGTGAGGATCGTGTGCTCGTGTCGTGCGACCTGCCAGCCTGCAGCGAGTGTCATGATGACAAGCGTCGGCATGAGGATCACCATCTTGGGCATGAACCGCGCAGAGAACTCCGCTCGAGCGGGGACCGAGAGGCGGCCAAGTATTGGTCCGATGATGAAGCCGAGGAAGAGGTCAATTCCGGTCCACAGACCCCCACTGACCACATGGAAAAAATCGAGCGCCCAGAACGAGTTGCTCGCAATCGCAACGACAAGGCCGATCAGTGCTATGGCGGCAAAAGGAAGCCCTCGAACAGGGACGATCGGGATCTTCGGACGTATTCTCTCTCCGACATCGGATGGCGCGTGCGTCGTCTCTGCAATATCGACCATGGGCTCCTCCTCTCATGGCGGGAGGCCTGTTCCCGCCAGTTATCTGATCAACCGGACACGATATTAAACCAGCGCGGACCGCGAACAGGATGTCTTCTTGTTACATCACGCCCGGCGCAGACCCTGAGCCTAGGGACGCGGAGTGCCGGATGCGAGGGGACGAGGTGGACCGGTCGCGTCCGGCGAAATCGGGCCCGAATCGGGCTGTGACGGCGAGTCAGTGCCGCGACCAGCAGGGTTTTGCCGTCTTAACTCAAGGACCAGTGCTTGTCCGAAGTTCCCCACTGGTTCGGCGAGCACGGGCATCAGCGCGCTGTTTTGTGTCGATAGCCAGCAAAGGTACTCACGACAGGTAACCGAGGCGGTGCGAATGCCCAAGGAGTTCAAATGCCCGACGCTAGAGAGGAGTTGGCGTCGTGATCGCGGTGAAGGCGCGAAGGTCGGTATCGTCTGGCTGGACACGATTGACGGCGATCGTTGCGAGGTCAGAGGTCAATCTTGCGAAGCTGTGGACGGGCTCTCGCCTTTCGGTGCGCTTGTTGGCGATCTTCGAAGGTGCCCGCTTCGAGCGCAACGCTGGGGCGACGGGGCTCGTGCGTGTTGCTTGGGCGGTGGTTCTGTCGTCGTCTTTGGCGAGCATCGGTGCGAGCTGGCATTGCATATGAAAAGAGACCTAGCAAGGGAGCATCCGCAAGAACACGTGGGCGCGCACCCGTTCCTCTGTCTGGTGGCGGATCGGTTGGATGTCGGGGCCAGTATTGAGACCTCGACAGGCCCGCTCCACGTTTTCCAGGGCTCTGTAGGACAAGGCGGCTCAGAGCCCCCGAGTGTCGCGGGTGAAAGGCTCGTGCGCAGCACGCAGGTCCCATCGAGCGAAGCCTCGACAGCGATCCTCTCTTCATCGTGAGAGAACGAGTGTCAACGATCTCGATCGTAATGTGTCTGGCCATCTTGTAATGGTTGACCACCTTGTCGATCCCGAGCGCGAACTTCTCCTTTGCGCGTAGCGACCTTTGCTCGCGCGAGCCCACCTTGGTGATCATCTGCAGCTCGGTTTCGGTCGAGGATGAAAGTGCCTGGCGCTGTCTCGTCCGCTCAGCGGCGAGGAGCGGGTTCTTCCACGCGAAAGACCTTCGCTCGGATGGTCCGGGTGGATGATGCCGAAGAGATCTTGTTCATCGAACAGGCCGAGCTGAATTGCACCCCCGCGACCAAGGCCTTGATCTGTGTCGAGCGATGCGCGCTGATGAAATCGAGTTCGGCATGAACGACGTCGTTATTGAGACGAGCCCTCGTCAACATCCCACGGTCCGCGACGAGACAGACATGTGAGATCGAGAACCCTCCTTCAGTTTTTTCACCCGTGAAGCCATCGTTGCCAGATCATCGGTATTGCCCTCGAAGACCTCGGCCGCGACCGACGCCCTTGTCCGTGCAGAACAGTCCATAGACGATCTTGAGCCGTCCATGCACGCCGTCCTTCGAGTGTCGGGTCGCGCGGGCCATTGAAACACAGGTCCTTCTTGCAAGGGCGGCTGAAGAGCTGTCATAGAGCACGAGGGTGGCGTCGTTCAAGTGCATGCGCGCGAGCGCATCTTCGAATTACTCCTGGCACGGACAGAGCGAGTCGATCGCCTCATACAGACAGACCTCGTTGCTGATTTCGAGCGAGCGCATCTCGCCCGAGCAAACCCGTCGTCGTTGCTGAACCAAGTCTCCTCGACAGCGCGAGCTTCGCGGTGGGGTCGATCACCTGGGCGACGACCATCGCGGTGACGGGGTTTCATGCACGCGAGGGACTGAGCCGATCTGCTCTCGAGGCCGAGACAACCCAATGTGCCGAGCACCGCGGCGAGGTGGTCATGGGGAAGGCTGCAGCTGATCTCGAGGGTGCCCTCAGGGCTCGACGTCGATGAGGGCCCCCCTCGACGCATCGCTGAGTGCGGCGACTTTGTGCTCGGGCCAGTGAGAGAGATTGGCAAGTGTGCGGTTCTTGACCTTTCCGTCCTCTCGGCAGCCCTCGCGCAAGAACATTGCCGGCGGTGAGTCCCGGTTCGGAACTTTTACCACGTACATGGCGTCAGTAATGGCGTATTCATACAGCTAATCCCAATAGATACCAGTAACATGCCGCCATTCCGTTCTTTCAGAAGATGTCCCGAGTTCCGTAGAACTTCGGTGACGGCCCTGTGGTCAATCAGGCCACGGCCTGATCATATTCGACGGATATGTCAACCTCCTTCGCGATCGTCGCGTCGAGCCTCTTTCGCAGTTCTGGAAGATGCATGAAG
>DATKRV010000090.1:0-35474 GCA_035532075.1 Acidimicrobiales bacterium
CGCGCTCACCGAGGCTGGCTATGTCGGTGAGGACGTCGAGAACATCTTGCTCAAGCTGATCCAGGCCGCTGACTATGACGTCAAGAAGGCCGAGACAGGGATTATCTATATCGATGAGATCGACAAGATCGCGAGAAAGTCGGAGAATCCCTCGATCACGCGTGACGTCTCGGGCGAGGGTGTGCAACAGGCGCTTTTGAAGATTCTCGAAGGAACCACCGCCTCGGTTCCTCCCCAGGGTGGCCGGAAGCACCCGCATCAGGAGTTCATCCAGATCGACACGACGAACATCTTGTTCATCTGTGGTGGAGCCTTTGCGGGCCTTGACCGGATCATCGAATCTCGTATCGGCAAGACCGGAATTGGATTTCGCGCCGATGTGAGAAAGAACAAGTTCCAAGACGAGGGCAAGCTGATGCTCGAGGTCTTGCCAGAGGACCTTCTGAAATATGGTCTGATTCCCGAGTTTGTCGGTCGTCTTCCAGTCGTCAGCGCGGTCTCGAACCTCGATCGCGACGCTCTTGTGCAGATCCTTGTAGAACCGAAGAACTCCCTCGTCCGCCAGTTCAAGCGGGTCTTCGAGCTTGACAACGTCGAGCTCGAGATCACTGATGACGCTCTCGAGTCGATTGCCGACCAGGCACTCTTGCGTGGCACGGGTGCGAGAGGACTGCGGGCGATCATCGAAGAGGTGCTTCTTGAGGTCATGTATGACCTTCCGAGCCGAACCGATGTCGGTCGGTGCGTGATTGATCGTTCGGTCGTGCTCGAGCACGTCGCGCCCACCCTGGTTGCGCGCGTCGACGACAAGTCCGACCGCACCCGCCGCGTCGCCTCCTGATCAATAAAGAGCGCGTAGCGAATTGAGCGCGGCAGATCTTTCTTCCTTTGGTGATGCACTCGCCTGGCTCGATCGCCATATCAACCTCGAGGCGATCGAACGCGGCCAGGCTGGCAGGGCCGCCGAGCCAACCCTTGAGCGCATCGCAGCACTCCTTGGGGTGATGGGAGATCCGCAGCGCTCGTATCCGAGCATTCACATCACCGGAACGAACGGCAAGGGTTCGACGACAAGGATCGCAACAGCGCTATTGCTCGCGCGAGGACTTTCGACCGGCACAATCACGAGCCCGCATCTGCAACAGATGAACGAGCGCATCACGAGAGACCTCTTTCCGATCTCTGATGAAGAGTTGCTCGAGATCCTCGTTGCGCTTGAGACGCTCGAGGACTTTGTTCTCTCAAGCGGTGCACTTTCGATGGCTCCGACCTGGTTCGAACTTGTCACCGCAGCTGCCTACCGATACTTCGCGGACTGCGCGGTTGATGTTGCAGTTGTCGAGGTTGGTCTCGGCGGCAGGTATGACGCGACGAACGTAATCGATTCAGAGGTAGCCGTCATCACCAATGTCGAACTCGATCATGTTGAAATTCTCGGGCCGACGCGCGCACACATCGCGAGCGAGAAGGCAGGAATCATCAAGTCTTCATCGATCGTCGTGATTGGCGAACAAGACGAGGAGATCGTCCAGATCTTTGCCGATGAGGCGCAACGTGCAGGTGCAAGAGACCTTTGGCGTCGAGGACGCGACTTTGAATGCACGAACAACACCGTTGCTGTCGGTGGACGTGTACTTGACATCAGGACACCCGGAACAAACTACGAGGGACTCTTCCTTGGACTGCATGGCGCTCATCAGGGGGACAACGCCTCGCTTGCGCTGAGTGCGGTCGAGGCGTTCTTTGGAGCACCAGTCCATGAAGATGTCGTCGTCGAGGCCTTTGCGAAGGTCAAGGTCCCCGGTCGTCTCGAGGTGGTCGCCCGAGACCCACTCGTGATCCTCGACGGCGCGCACAACGGGGCAGGCGCGAAGGTGCTCGGTGATGCAATGCGCGAAGATTTTGGGTCAGTTGAGCGCATCATCGTGGTGATGGGCTGCCTGCGTGGTCGCGACCCGCGGGCGCTCTTGGTTGCAATGGGCACTGAACGCGTCGCCGAGGTCATCTGCTGTGAGCCAGCCTCGCCAAGGGCACAGCATGCGAGCGCGATTGCCGAGGCGATTGGAGACCTCGGACCAAAGGTGCGGGTCGTGCCAGACGTCGAAGAGGCGCTTCTCGTTGCCCGATCGGAGGCGCGCGAGCCCGACGCGGTGCTCGTGATGGGGTCGCTCTACGTCGTCGGCGCTGCGCGAGGGTCGATTGGCCGACTAGCCTCTCTTGGTCGTGAATAGAACCCTGGTTATTTTGAAGCCCGATGCCGTAGAACGTGGCCTGATCGGCGAGATTCTTGGACGTTTTGAGCGCCGCGGCCTGAAGGTTGCTGCCGCAGAGCTCCGGATTGTCAGTGAAGATGTTGCCAAGTTGCACTATGCAGAGCACAAAGAGCGCCCATTCTTTGGGGATCTCGTCGCCTTCATCACCCGCTCGGCGTCTCTGGTGATGGTGATGGAGGGTCCGACAGACACCTGGAAGATCGTCCGGACGATGATGGGGGCGACCAATCCTGCCGATGCTGGGCCTGGAACGATCCGCGGGGACTACGCGACAGACCTCGCCGAGAACCTCATCCATGGATCAGATGGCCCTGAGGCCGCGGCTCGCGAGGTTGCACTTTTCTTCCCGGGTCTTGCCTAGAACCGGGAGAGGGAACGACTCGTGTCCGCCGGGAAAATGCCGTCAGGCAATTGAAAGGCAGATGCGCGAACATGGTTAGGTTCAACAACGTCGGTGCAGTCGTGCCAAGGTCGCGGATCACCTAACCTCTAACTTGTTGAAAGCGGATCTGGAGCTCTAGCTATGCGCGAAAAGACCTTTGGTTTTGTCGGCCGTGATATGGCCGTCGACCTTGGAACTGCAAATACCCTCGTCTACGTGCGAGGTCGCGGCATCGTGCTCAATGAGCCATCCGTCGTCGCCATCAATGTCAATGACAACCGACCGCTCGCGGTCGGCATCGAGGCAAAGATGATGATTGGCCGTACTCCGAGCAATATCCAGGCGATCCGCCCGCTCAAGGACGGCGTCATCGCGGACTTCGAGATCTGCGAGATGATGCTGCGCTATTTCATCCGCAAAGTGCATTCGCGCCGTTTTGCAAAGCCGCGAATGGTGATCTGTGTTCCCTCTGGCATTACCGGCGTGGAGAAGCGCGCGGTTCAGGAGGCCGCGGAGTATGCGGGTGCGCGCAAGGCATACATCATCGAAGAGCCCATGGCAGCCGCGATTGGAGCAGGCCTTCCGATCAATGAGCCAACAGGGAATATGGTTGTCGACATCGGCGGAGGTACCACCGAAGTCGCCGTCATCTCACTTGGCGGCATTGTCGTCAGTCAATCGATCCGCGTCGGTGGTGATGAACTCGACGAGGCAATCATCGATTTCGCGAAGCGGGAGTTCTCGCTCGCGCTCGGCGACCGTACTGCAGAGGAGATCAAGATCGCGATAGGTTCCGCGTGCGAACTCGAGGAGGAGATCGGCGCCGAGATCCGTGGCCGCGACCTTGTGACCGGTCTTCCTAAGACGGTTTTCGCCTCCTCAAAGGACATTCGTCGGGCGATCGAGGACCCGGTGGCGAAGATTGTCGAGGCGGTCAAGGCGACGCTCGACAAGACGCCTCCCGAGCTCTCGGCGGACCTGATGACGAGGGGCATCTATCTCACCGGAGGTGGTGCGCTGTTGCACGGCCTCGCGCAGCGACTGATGAACGAAACGCAGATGCCGATCGTCGTCGCGACCGATCCGCTCAACTGTGTCGCGTTGGGAAGTGGAATGTGCCTTGAGGAGTTCGACATGCTCCGTGACGTCTTGACGTTTTCATCGTCGCGCTGACTGATTCGAGTCTGTTGCCGTGGCGATAGCTCGTGGGAGCAACCAGCGACTGACACTTCTGATCCTCTTGTTGATCTCGGTGACGGTCGTGACGCTCGACTACCACGGAGAGGTTTCGCGCGCGATCGGGCACGTGAGAAATGGCGTGATGGATGTTCTATCGCCCTTCCAGAGGGCTGCCGACTCGATATTGCATCCGATCGGCGACGTCTTCGCTGGTGCAATCCATTATGGCCAGCTGAGTACCCAAAACAACCAACTGCGCGCGCAGATAGGCATCTTGCAACGCAGGACAGCGCTGCAGAACTACTCGCTTGCTGCGGCACGTCAGATCGAGATCCTCAATCGCCTTACGTTTACCAACATCTCTTCGGTCGATGGGCAGGTCATCGCGCCAGCTGCCTCGAATTTCCGCCGGACGATCGAGATCAATCTCGGTACGACAGAAGGGGTCGGACCGGGAATGCCGGTCGTTGGCACCTCTGGCCTGATCGGAACGATCATCAGCTCGACTGGCTCTGCATCGATTGTCGAACTCATCCTCGACGCGCATTTCGGAGTTGGTGTTTTGCTCGGCCCGACGTATTTCCGAGCGACCGGAGCCGGTACGGGACTCTCGCTTGAACAGTTGCAATCGACGTCGGTTATCCCGCACATCGGACAGGTGGCGATCACGAGCGGACAGGACAACGGGGCGTATCCCCCGGGCATTCCAGTCGGCGCGGTGACCTCGGTCACCAAGAGTGCCTCGGGTCAGCTCTCCCGGGTTTCGATCTCGCCCTCGGTGAACTTTACACAGATTCAATACGTCACGGTTTTGCAGTGGCTGGCTCCTGCGTAGCCATGACAGACGCGCCCGCGTTGATGAGATTGATGAGATGGTGCCGTCGTGCTTGAAAGCATCACCTGGCTCAAGGTGGCGGGCGTCATCGTGCTCTCGATGTTCATCCAGGATGTCCTCTTGAACCAGATCGTCATTCTCGGTTCCCATCCTGATCTCATGCTCGTCCTTCCGATCACCGCAGGAATTGCCGGAGGGGCAGAGGTCGGGGCCGTTATTGGTTTCTTCGGCGGAATCGCCGCCGATCTTGTCCTCTCGACACCCTTTGGGCTGAGCGCTCTTGCCTACGTGGTGATCGGTTACGCCGTTGGCTCGTTTATCGCCTCGCCTTTGGGTCATGATTTTTACAGCGCACGGGTTTTTGGCACCACGCTCGGCTGCATATTCGGAACGCTGTTCTATGCAGTTGTTGCCGCGTTCATTGGGCAGCCGGGCATCTTGAACTCCCAGCTCATCGTGACCACGGTCATTGTCGGTCTTGGAGGTCTCGCCCTAGCCATCCCCGTGTTTCGCGCCTGGGGCTGGGCTTTGAGTGACACGCAAAGATTCAGTTTAGGTTCTCGCATGCCGAGTGGTGGCAGCGCGTTGCGCTGATGGTCGCGTCATGGTGAGTCGCCGGTATCGATGGCCCCAGCGAAGGCACACCCCACATCTCGGTCGACGCGATCTTGCGAGTCGTCTGCGTCGCCTGCGCACTCCGCGACCGACAGGATCACTGCGTCCCGTTCAGTCGGTGCGGACGAGACGTCGTTCGGGAGCGTTTGACGAACAGCGCGGCGCGCGCATCGGGCTACGTCTCAAGGTCGGGGCGGTTACAGTGGTCGCGTTGTTCTGCCTGCTCGGTGCACGACTTTATTCATTGCAGATCGTCAACGGATCCCAACTGAACGGCATCGCTCGCCAGACGGCCCTGAAAGACGTCGAGATTCCGGCAATGCGTGGGGAGATCTTTGCCAGGGGTGGTGGAGCGGCGGGGGTGCTCGCGGGCAATCGCTCAGAGTGGGTCATCTCGATAAGCCAGCAGAACGCCCAGCAAAATCCCCAGGCGATTGGCGCGCTTGCCGCGCTGTTGCCAAGCGCTACGGTGAGATCGATCCAGACTGAACTGCAGAGCAACCAGTACGCGACCTATCAACCGATCCCGATCGCCACGGGCGTCTCACCGACATCGGTGCTCTACATCCAAGAGCACCCCTCGCGCTTTCCCGGCGTGATCGCGAACCAGGCCTATATCCGCACCTATCCCTACGATGGGCTTGCCGCGCAGACGATCGGATATGTCGGTGACATCAACTTGCAAGAGCTCAAGGCGCTCCAGGGCGCGGGTTATACCGCACAGAGCCAGATCGGTCAGAGCGGACTCGAGGCGCAATATGAACCACAGCTGCGTGGTGCGACGGGCATCCAGCAGATTGAGGTGGGTCCGGCCGGAAATGCCGTCTCTACGGTCTCGCGCACATCGTCGATACCTGGTGACAACCTCTATCTCAATATTGACCTTGGCCTCGAACAGGCCACCTCGAATGCACTCGCGAACCAGCTGAGGCTTCTGCGCACCGGTGGCAATGCCGTCGCGGCGGATTTTGGCGCAGCGGTGGTGCTTGATGCACAGACCGGGGCGGTGCTCGCGATGGCGAGCCAGCCGACGTACAACAACAATGAATGGATCCCGTATATGTCGACGAAGAATTATTCGACATTGCTCAACGAGACCGGACGACCTCTGAACAACTATGCGATCGCGGGACCTGAGGCGCCGGGCTCGACGTTCAAGCTCGCGACTGCGACCGCAGCGCTTGATGATGGACTCATCACGGGTTCGACGCTCTACGACGATACGGGCACCTTTACCATCGGCAGTCCGCCGAACATCAAGGTGCTCCACAATGCCGGAGGAGAGGTGCTTGGAGTGATTAATGTCTCGCTCGCCATCGGTGAGTCGAGCGACATCTTTTTCTACAATCTCGGAGCAAGGTTCTGTCAGCAAAATGTTGGCTGTCCAACGCAGATTCAGCAGTACGCAGCAAAGTATGGTTTCGGTGATGATCCCGGTATCGATCTCCCGGGTGCTGCAGCTGGTCAGGTCGACGGTCCACAGCTGAGAAAGCTGCTGCACCAGCTCGATCCTGCGGCTTATCCGAGTTCAACGTACTACCAGGGTGACAATGTCGAGACCGCGTTCGGTCAGGGTGAGACGCTCGTCACGCCACTCCAACTCGCAGAGGCGTACGCGACGTTCGCGAACGGTGGTACGCGCTACGCGCCACAGATGGTAGCCGCAACGGTCACTCCCTCTGGAGCGGTCGACCGGATCGCGCCAAAGGTGCTCGGTCATGTTGCGCTTCCAGCATCGACGTACCAGCCCATGTTGCAGGGATTCGAGGACGCCACACAGTATTCGAAGGGGACCGGTTATGGCGCCTTCATTGGTTTCAACTTCAAGAGCTGGAACGTTGCGGGCAAGACCGGTACAGCGACGTCAACGAGGTTGATCCAGCCAACTTCGTGGTTTGTCGCGTTCGGAGGACCGCGTAACGCTCCTCCGAAGTATGTCGTCGCAGTCGAGGTCGATCAGGGTGGATACGGAGCGGCCGCCTCAGCACCGGTCGTACGGAAGATCTTTGATTACCTCCAGCGGCACGGGGTCTCACCGTTGCGGATTTCGAAATAGTCGGTTTTGAGTGATTTGATGCGGCTCCGTCGCCCGCTTGTCAGTTGCCTGCATGGCCCAGAAATCTCTCATCTCAAGAATGCCTTGTGTGACCTAACCGCCTGAGCGCCGTCGACCGACTCCGCCCCGCAAGTCGATTGCTGAGCGGGTCAAGTTTCTGGTGCGCATCGGCATCACCGGAGCGATCGGCCGCCCGATTTTGAGAACTTGAGGGAATTGGGCTGTGGCCACAGGGCATTCGCGGTCATCTAATCTGCGCCGATGTACTGGTTTACGTCGCCAGGTGCCGCACGGCCCTGTTTGGTGAGGGCGTCGTCAGGCTGGCGAAAACGTCTCCCGTGTCTCGACGCCGGCAGGTCAACGGCGCGGGGGGTGACCCGATAGACTGGGCGCAGGATGAAAATCAACCTGCGTGGCCGGGCTTTTTGCTTGGTCGGCTCAGCAATTCTCACCGTTCAGGCGACACGGCCCCTCCGGTCCGCGTCGCCCCGTCCTGTTGCCCTTTCCGGCGGTCGCTGTCCCGTCACGTTGTCTGCGGGTTTGAAGAACGCTCCGGAAGAGGAAAAGTCCGCTTGTTACGACCGCCCCCGCGTTGCGCGCACGATGCCTCCGGCTCTTGCATGCGCGCTGATGCCGAGGCCCACCGCATGCCGTTCTGGCCTGCGTGGAAGAAGGGAACACCTCCATGTCCGATTCGATGAGCGATCGAGCCGCGCTCGATCAGCCCTCGCACAGTCCAACCTCGCCTCCGGATGGAGATACTAGGCAGCTCTCTCCAAATAGCGCTGCAGCGACTCCAAAGATCGGAGATTCGAGGCCAGCTCCTCGCGCCGAAGGCGAGAGCGCGTCCAAGAAGTCAAACGGCCAGCCGGGTGATCCGAATCGCGCTCGGCGCCGCAGGCGAGGCGGACGGGGGCGTGGCGGAGCCTCTTCGTCTCTGTCTGCGCAGCGGTCCGCTGTGGCCGAACGTCCCGAGAGCAACGGAGTGGGTTCTGCTCAAGGGGCTGCGAACCCTGCGAAGGCACAGCAACTCTCGCCATCTGCTCGTGTCGATGTCCCGGCGGGGAGCATCGACGACGATCTTGTTGCTCCCGGAGTGCTTGGTGCTTTGGCCGACGAGCCGTCGGTCGCGCGAAAGTCTGGCGGTGGCCGCTCGGGCACAAAGCGGCGTCGTGGACGCGAGCGCAATGGTCGTCCGCTCGGTCGATACCTGATGTGCGTCCATGTCCAGCCCGAGGTGACTCAGATCGCCGTTCTCGAAGGGCGCTCGCTGATCGAACATCATGTCGCGCGCGCCTCGGACGGCGAGAACCAGATTGACGGGAATATCTATTACGGCCGGGTCAAGAACGTCCTCCCAGGCATGGAGGCGGCGTTCGTCGACATTGGAACGCAAAAGAATGCGGTGCTCTATTGGGGCGACGTCGTGACCCATGGCGAGGAGACCGAGGAGGGTGTAGAGAATGTCAGGCGTATCGAGCACCTCCTGCGTCCAGGTCAAACCCTGATCTGTCAGGTGACGAAGAACCCGATCGGACTGAAGGGCGCGCGGCTCACGGAGGAGGTCTCGATCCCAGGCAGATTCGTCGTGCTCGTGCCAAATAGTGATGTCTCTGGCATCTCCAAGCGCCTCGATGATCAAGAGCGCAGGAGACTACGCCGACTTCTTGACGAGATCCGCCCTTCGGGGCATGGCATCATCGTGCGCACCGCCGCCGAGGGAGTCAGCGATGATGATCTGCGGCGCGACGTCGCGATGCTGCTCGAGCGCTGGCACGAGATCGAGGCACAGGCGCGACGCTCGAGCGCTCCGTCACTATTGCATTCCGAGCCATTGCTTGCGTTACGCGCGATCCGTGAAGAGCTCAACGAGGATTACCGCGGCGTGATCATCGATGATTTTGAGCTCTATGAGCTGGTCCGCAGCTATGTCACCGAGATCGATCCGGCGCTTGCAGACCGCGTCGAGTACTACGACCTTTCGACCGAGTCGCTTCCGATTTTTGAACGCCACCATGTGCATGAACAACTCCACAAGGCGCTCGACCGAAAGGTCTGGCTCGCTTCCGGGGGATCTTTGATCATCGAACGTACCGAGGCGCTGACGGTGATCGATGTCAATACCGGAAAGAATGTCGGCTCGTCGAACCTTGAAGAGACCGTCTTTCGAAATAACCTTGAGGCTGCCGAGGAGATAGCCCGGCAGCTCAGACTGCGAGACATCGGCGGAATCATCGTCATCGACTTCATCGACATGGAGATCAAGGTGAACCGCCAGGAGGTGCTCTCGACGCTGCGCGCCGCACTCAGTCGCGACAAGACCCCCACCCAGTGCTTTGAAATCTCTGAACTCGGTCTTGTCGAGATGACGAGAAAGCGCATCGGCGTCGGGCTCGTGGAATCGCTCTCGGACACCTGTCCTTTGTGCGAGGGGCGCGGTCTCGTCTTTTCCGAGGATTTCGCCTGACCACGGCGAACCTTCCGGGAGGCCGAGGGTTTCGCACGCAGACCGAAGGATATCTGTCGTTCGGGCGGCGCTCAGGTCAAGGTTTCGGGACCGTTTGATCGCGATAGCGCCGCAAAGCGTGAAAACAGAGCACTCATCCATGGGTAGACTGTCCGTCTTATGTATGCCGTGATCGCAACAGGTGGAAAGCAAGAACGAGTTGAGGTTGGCTCGCGCATCGAGGTCGAACTGCTTGGCGCACAGACAGGTGACGAGGTGAATTTCTCGCCCGTCTTGTTGGTTGATGGGCCCGGGATAGTCTCGTTGCCGGCCGCGCTCGCCAAAGCCGTCGTCTCCGGGCGCGTCGTGGGAGAGTCGAAGGGACCCAAGATCACCGGCTTTACGTACAAGGCAAAGGCGCGCGGACGCCGTCGCTATGGACACCGCCAGCACTATTCCACGGTTGAGATCACCAAGATCGTAAAGACGAAGACCGCCGTGAAGGCGAAGGCGTAGGAGGGCGAGATGTCAAAGACCAAGGGTGGCGGTTCGACGCGGAATGGTCGCGATTCAAACGCGCAGCGTCTCGGTGTCAAAGCCTCCGACGGCATGGTCGTAACGGCAGGTTCGATCATCGTCCGCCAGCGCGGTACTCATTTTCATCCTGGGCAGAACGTCGGGCGCGCCGGTGACGATTCGCTTTTTGCAACCTCGCATGGCAAGGTGCGTTTTGCGGAGCGACGCGGACGTCGTCTCGTCGATGTCCTCCCCGTCGAGGGCTAGTCACCCCTCCTCGTCGGCCACTCTTTGGTGCGTGACGCCCCTCGGCCAGAGGTTCGGTCGCACTTTGGGTATCTGCGATGCCGGTTTGGCATCATCTTTTGAGTTGAGGAAATCATGGCAAGTTTCATCGACGAGGCTCAGCTCCACGTAAAGGCAGGTGACGGCGGAGCCGGAGCAGTTGCCTTTTGGAGGGAGGCACACGTCTCTCGCGGCGGACCAGACGGCGGCGACGGCGGCAATGGAGGCGATGTCTATCTCGAAGCCTCCACCAACGTCGTTTCTCTGCTCGGATTTCGCGATCACCCACACCGTCGCGCGGACAGCGGCACTCATGGATCCGGAGCGAAGCGTTTTGGTCGGAGCGGCAAGCACGCAGTCGTCTATGTTCCTGAGGGAACGGTCGTGCACACGCTAGACGGTGCCGTGCTTGCCGATCTTGCGGTCACCGGTGACCGTCTGCTCGCGGCTCAGGGAGGCAGGGGGGGTCGCGGAAACGCGCGATTTCTCACCAACCGGCTGCGCGCTCCCGGTTTTGCCGAACAGGGAGAGGTCGGTGAGGAGCGCTGGCTGAATCTCGAACTCAAGCTGCTCGCAGACGTCGCGCTGGTTGGATTTCCCAACGTCGGCAAGTCCACGTTGATCTCGAGGATCTCGGCGGCAAAACCAAAGGTCGCCGACTATCCGTTTACGACGCTTGAGCCACACCTCGGCGTGGTGCGCGTCGGGGGGCGATCGGACAACGGGGCTGAGTACACCGTTGCGGACATTCCCGGACTGATTGAAGGGGCAAGCGAGGGGAAGGGCCTCGGATTCCAGTTTCTCCGGCATATCGAACGTGCCCGCGTCCTTGTCATCTTGATCGATCTTCACGCGCACTCCGAGCGCCCTCCCAAAGAACAGCTTGGCGTCTTGCTGGAAGAGCTGCGTCGCTACCGGCCTGAACTGCTCGACCGCCCGCGCATCGTTGTTGGGTCGCGTCTCGATCTTGCTACTGATCCGCGCTCCGGGCCGTTGAGTTACAACGGGGAACTCGAGATCTCCGCCGTTACCGGTGCAGGACTTGACGAGCTCACTCACCGCCTTGCGCAGATGGTGGTCCGGATGCGTACAGAGCGCCCCTCGCGCTCGACGGCACCGGTGCTGCATCGACCAGTCGCTGAAGGATTTGTGATCGCCCGGTCCGACAATGGATTCGTTGTCACCGGACGCGACGCGATCAGGGCCGTCGCGCTCTCCGATCTCACCGATGTCGATGCCCTTGCCCACGTGCACCGCCGACTGAAGCGTCTTGGCGTAGATAGAGCACTGGCGAAGGCGGGCGCGCGCCCGGGTGACGCGGTGACGATCGGAAACCTCAGCTTTACCTATGAACGCGAGGAGTAGCCCAGGTCGATTCTTCGACATTCCGGTGATTCTCGGGTTCATCTAGGGTAATGAGGTGATGTCGTCAAAGATCCAGACTCCGGTGAGCTCGGTTTCGCGCGTGGGGCGCGGAAGATGATCGTCGTCGTCAAGATCGGCACCTCGTCAGTCACGACCAGCGAGGGACTCGTCAATTACGAGGCCGTTGCCCGTCTGTGTCACGAGGTTGGGTCACTTCGGCGCGAGGGGCACGAGATTGTGCTCGTCTCGTCGGGTGCCGTCACTGCCGGCGTCGCGGCGCTTCGACCAGATGGCGGACGTCCGACAGATGCGATCACGCTTCAGGCACTCTCTGCAGTCGGTCAGCCTCGTCTGATGCGAGTCTATGACGATGCGTTGCACGGGGAGGGACTCGTCGCTGGTCAGGTGTTGCTTGTGCCGAATGATTTCGGCGAGCGCCGTCAATATCTGCATGCGCGTGCGACATTGCTCCGTCTGTTGGAGCTCGGCGTCGTTCCCGTCGTCAACGAGAACGACGCGCTTGCTGACGACGAAATTCGCTTTGGCGACAACGACCGGATTGCCGCGCTCGTTGCAAACCTTATTGGTGCGCAGCTGATGGTTCTTTTGACCGATACGCCTGGACTCTTTGACCAGGATCCGCGTTATGCCGATGATGCCCTTCTCGTCGAGGAGGTCGTCGAGTTCGACGAGGCGCTCGAGCGTGCTGCCGGGGGACCTGGCAGCGTCGGTAGCAGTGGCGGAATGGCCTCGAAGCTTGCCGCGGCCCGCATCGCCTCGTGGTCGGGAGTTCGAGTCGTGATCGCGAAATCTGACCGTTCCTCGGTCGTCGCCGATGCGGTCCACTCGGTCTCTGGCGTCGGCACGGTGATTGCTGCCCGGGAGCGTCGGATTCCGGCGCGCAAACTCTGGATTGCCTTCGCGCTCCCCGCGTCAGCCAGAGTTACCGTGGACGAGGGAGCAGCAGTCGCGCTCGTCGAGCGAGACGCCTCGCTCTTGCTTGCCGGAGTACGCGCGTGCGCTGGTGGATTTGTGGCTGGGGACGCGATCGAGGTGGTCGGAATCGCCGGGGGCGTCTTCGCGAAGGGGATCGCCCGTCTTTCGAGTATCGATGTGGCGGCCCATCTCGAGGGCCGTGATCATGCCGAGGCTCGGCGCAGTTCCGGCGAGCTGATTCATCGCGACGATCTCGTTGTGCTCCTCGGAGCGATCTCGCCTCGAGACGGCTAGTAGGTTGCCCTCGCTCGGAGGCGATGCACCAAACCAGGCATTGTGTCGCTCTTGGTACGCTCTGTCATGACGTTGCAGGGACTGAACGAGCTCGCGCTTCGGGCAAAGCGCGCCGCTTATATTCTTGCCGGTGCCTCCAGGGCACAAAAGGACGACGCGTTGCGTCGCGCCAGCGAAGCACTCGTTGGGTGCGCTGACGCGATTCTCGAGGCCAACACGATCGATGTCGAAACCGCGCGCGCTTCAAATGTGAGCGAGACGGTGATCGATAGGCTGCGCCTAGATCCTGCGCGGATTGAGTCGATGGCAAAGGGACTTCGCGATGTCGCGGTGCTTGATGATCCCGTAGGCGAGGTCGTCGATGGGTCTGTGCGGCCCAACGGTTTGAGAATTCGTCGTGTACGTGTTCCGTTTGGCGTCATCGGTATCATCTACGAGAATCGACCGAATGTCACCTCGGACGCGATGGGACTCTGCCTCAAGTCCGGCAACGCAGTGATGCTGCGTGGTTCTGCCAGCGCAATCGAATCGAACCGGGCGATTGTCGCAGCGTTGCGCGGTGGTGTCGTAGCAGCGGGGCTGCCCGGAGATGTGGTGATACTCGTTGAAGATGTCCGCCATGAGACTGTTGACGAATTCGTCCGTCTGCGCGGATACATCGATCTGCTCATTCCGCGCGGCGGTCCGTCATTGATTGCGATGGTGCTCGATCGCGCAACTGTTCCCTACATCATCGATGGAGATGGGAATTGCCATGTTTACGTGGATGCCTCCGCCGATCTCGATATGGCTGAGCGGATCATTGTCAATGCAAAGATGCAGCGACCGAGTGTCTGTAATGCGATGGAGACGCTTCTGGTGCATTGTGACATCGCAGACGTGCTTTTGAAGCGCCTTGACCACCTGCTTGATGGAGTAGAGCTCGTCGGAGATGAACGCACACGCGCTTCGATCAGGCGCGCGGGAATGGTGACAGAGGCGGACTATGCGACAGAGTTTCTCGATCTGCGGCTTGCGATCGGCGTCGTCGAATCACTCGATGACGCGATCAGCCATATTCGCCACTATTCGTCTGGACATTCGGAGGCGATCGTGACGAACGATTACGACAGCGCAAGTCGGTTTGTCAACGAGGTCGATGCCGCGGCGGTTTTGGTCAATGCCTCGACTCGGTTCGTCGACGGGGGCGAGCTCGGCCTCGGAGCAGAGATCGGCATCTCCACCCAAAAACTTCACGCGAGAGGACCAATGGGCCTTCGAGAGTTGACCTCCTTGAAATACGTGATCGAGGGAGACGGGCAGGTGCGCACATGAGCGTTGCCTATCGATTTGGAGATATCAAGAGTGTCCGGGATGCACTTGCGCGGGTGGGCTATCTGTGCGACGACGCGATCGCGACCGTTCTGTATCTTGCTGAACGGCTGCAAAAGCCAATCCTCGTCGAGGGACCTGCTGGAACAGGCAAGACCGAACTCGCAAAGTCACTCGCGCTGGCACTCGCGTCTCGTCTTATTCGTCTGCAGTGCTACGAGGGGCTCGATGAGTCAAAGGTGTTGTATGAGTGGAACTATCGCAAACAGCTGCTCCGAATCCAGGTCGAGCGGAACGAAGAGGAAGCCCACGTGGAAAGCCATCGTGACGAATGGCACCGGATCGAAGGCGACATCTTCTCCGAAGAATTCCTTTTGGAGCGGCCGGTGCTCGAAGCGATCCGCGCCGAGGACGCGGTCGTTCTGCTCATCGACGAGGTCGACCGGGTGGAGATCGAGACCGAGGCGCTCTTACTCGAGGTGCTCTCGGAGTACCAGGTGTCGATCGCGGAACTCGGCACCGTGCGGGCGCGCCAGATTCCACCGGTCGTACTCACCTCGAACGGCTCGCGTGAACTCTCTGAGGCGCTAAAACGGCGTTGTCTGTATCTCTATCTCGACTACCCGAGCGCGGAGCGCGAACGCGAGATCGTGATCAGCAAGGTGCCAGAAATCTCCGAGCGACTCGCCGACGAGGTCGTGCGCGTGATCGGACTGCTGAGGTCACTTGATCTTCAAAAGAGTCCTTCGATATCAGAGACGCTTGACTGGGCGCGTACGTTGGTTGTGCTTGGCATTGAGCATCTTGATCAGGAAACGACCTCATCAACGCTGAATATTCTGTTGAAATATCGCGAGGATATCGATCGTGCGCAACGCGAGCTGCTTGGCTTCGGTGACAGAGCGCGCGCGTAGGCTGTTTTCGACACCAAGATGCTCGATGTCCTCTCCGGCTTCGTCGACGAACTGCGTGCCTCGGGCCTTCCGGTCTCGGTGACTGAGACAATCGACGCAGCGAATGCCTTATCAGTCATCCCGCTCGATGACGTGGGGGCATTACGCGCTGCTCTTGGCACGACGCTCGTCAAGTCCGCGGATCACGAGGTGGTCTTCGCGCGGGTCTTCGATCTTTTCTTTGCGCGCCGCAACATCTCATGGCATGTCGAGGGTGAAATCTTGGTCGAGACCGAGCTTCCCGGCACCGAGGAGGTCTTTGTCCCCGGAAAGCTCTCGGGTGACCGGCGCGCGATTGATCCCATGTCGCTCCGTGACATGGTGCGCGAGGCGATTGCGAAGGGAGATGAACGGTTGCTGGCGGAGAGCGCGGCCCACGCGGTCGAACTCTATGGTGCGGTCGGTTCGGCGCGACCGGTCGGGGTGGCGTACTACCTGCAAAAGACGCTTCGCGGACTTGATCTCGAATCGATCCTGAGTGAGTTGCTTGAAGCTCTGCTCGCCCACTCCGGAAACCGAGACCGCGTCCGGGAGGGCCATCTGGGTGGAAACCTCCTCCGCAATGAGCTATCGCGTCATGCCGATGCCCTTCGCGAGGAGATAAGGCGGGAGATCGTACGCCTGTTGGTCAATGAGCGCGGTGCTGGAGCGGTAGCGAAGAGCATGCGGCGTCCTCTCGTTGAGGACCTCGATTTCATGCACGCCAACGGTGATGATCTTGTCGCGATGCGCAAGGCGATCTATCCGCTCGCCAGAATCCTTGCCTCGAGACTCGCGCATCGCAGGAGACATCGTCGCCGCGGGCCACTCGATGTGCGCGCGACGATCCGTCGATCGCTGTCGAGTGGAGGAGTACCGCTCGAGCCACGCTTCAAGAATCCCCATCCCAGTCGGCCCGAGATTTTCGTGCTTGCAGATGTTTCTGGCTCCGTTTCGGCCTTCGCGAGATTCACGGTTCACCTCGTTTACGCGATCGCCGAACAGTTTTCCAATGTCCGGTGTGCAGTCTTCATCGACGGTGTCGATGACGTCACCGGGATCTTTCGCCGCGCCTCCTCGATCGAGGAGGCAATCGCCGAGGTCGGAGCGCAGGCCGATGTCGTGGACGCGCATGGGCACTCGAACTACGGAAATGCCTTCCGACTCTTCGCCGAGCGTTATGGTCAATCACTTACCAAGAAGACCAACCTGATCATCCTCGGAGACGCGCGTGGGAACTATCACTCGGGCGAAGCGGAGATCTTGCAGAGGCTTCGCCGTCGTTCGCACCGGGTCTTCTGGCTCAACCCTGAACCCCGTTCTTACTGGGGAACCGGGGATTCGATCATCGGCGAATACGCGCCACACTGTGACGGGGTCTTTGAGTGCCGGACACTTCGACAGCTCAAGGAATTTGTGAACTACCTTGCCTGATCGACACCTCAGGCGACCGAGGTTGACCGAGAGTCACACAGCATGGCTAGCGTGTGGGGTGTGTCCCAACCTGATCATCTTGGAGTCGTAACCGAGGAACGCTTCCGTCTCGCACTTGGGAACTTCGCTACAGGCGTGACCATCATCACCTCGACTGATGATGGCGAGCCTGTCGGAATGTCCGCGAACTCATTCACGTCGGTATCGCTCGATCCTCCTCTGGTGAGTTTTTGCGCGGCGCTGACGTCGACGACCTATCCGAGGATCTCGGCATCGGAACGGTTCTGCGTGAATGTGCTCTCGGAGTTCCAAGAAGATATCGCGCGTACCTTCGCGCAGCGTGAGGTCGATCGATTCGCCAATGTTCCTTTCACTCGTTCTCCACTCGGTTCGCCGGTTCTCGAGGGAGTCGTTGCATGGATCGACTGCTCGATCGAGCAGGAGCACCAAGCGGGCGATCATCTGATCGTGGTGGGTCGAGTGCGTGCATTGAATGTTGAGTTCCACCGGCTTCCCCTTCTGTATTTCCGTGGGCAGTTTGCGATCGAGCAGCCGATCGACCGGGAAATCGACACGTGGACATCGGAGTGAGCGGACGTCAGGGGGAGAGGGATCTGTTTACTCCCGAACCGGTGGGCGACCTCAGCGCGATCGCGATGGGGACGCGTCTCGTGATTGTGCGACATGGAGAGGCGTGGTGCAATCTTGAGCAGTTTGTCGGAGGGCCGAAGAGCTGTCGGGGGCTGACCCCTCGCGGTGCGCGCCAGGCCGGCGTGCTGCGTGACCGGCTTTTGCGGACCAACGAGATCGGCCGTCCCGAAATGATCTGGACGAGCACGTTGCCGCGGGCAATCGAGACAGCCGAGATCATTGCCGCGGGTTTCACATCCGCGCGCGTGCAACGAAGCGCGGGGCTCGATGAGCGCGACGCGGGTGAGGCCGACGGGCTCTTTTGGCACGAGATCCCGATGCGTTACGGAAGATCGTCGACTCCTGGTGACGAACCTCATCAGCCGCTCGCACCAGGTGGCGAGAGCTGGATCGCGTTCATCGATCGGGCCGAAGAGGAGCTGATGCGGCTCGCTCGCGACCATTCCGGTTCTCTGACGTTGATCGTCGCGCATGGAGGGATCATCGATGCCTCGTTGATCCGTTTTCTGCGTCTACCCGAACACGGCTCGCAGATCCGCCTCCACGCGGAGCACACCTCGATCACCGAGTGGCAGTTCACGGGAAAGCGGTGGCGTCTCGTGCGCTACAACGACGCCGCACACCTGAACGAGCCGGAGCACTCTGTGGAGCTGCTTGCTCCGCCGCCCGACTGGGTTCACACCGAACGTTGAAAGTTTGCATGGTCGTGAACATGAGCGCTCGATGCCGCGGGTGGATATCGGTAAGGTCAGCCTCTGGTCCGTACTGTGTCGCTTCGCGAGCGATAACGCGGTGCAGCGCAATACCGCCGTATTCGAAGAGTGAGATTGATGCACTGTCGATCCCTGGTGGCCCGCGTCGAGGTGGTGTCCAAGCACGACCCTGATCGCGCCCGCGAGATCCTGCGGCCGAAGGGGAGCCGCACTCTTAGGTCCGGATGCGCCGATCGATGCACGCGTGATCTCGAGGGGCGCGGATGATGTTGCCGACAAGGTCCATGCCTATCTCGTCGCAACGCTGATCACGTCGCGATTCAGATTTTGCACGCCTGCGGTCCAAATGGTTCCCCTCGTCGCGGGGTGCAGCCTTGCCGGCATGCTCAGCGACCTGCTCGAGCGCGACGCGCCGGCCCGGTCGTGCGACAGCGGAGGGCGCGGTCGACTGATATCTCTAAAGATGATGAAAAGTATCGTTATTAACACTTTGACAGATTTATCGAGGTCAGGGATACTGGAGGTGTCACCAGAACAGGAGATGGCGGTAACGACCCGAAAGGAGCGGACCAATGGCAAGTTCCATTGCAAACCGTCAGGAAATCGTCGATGAGGCAGGCGAGAGTCTGGGGCTCGCGGCGGGCACCAGGGCAGTCGTCGACAACACGTGGTCGGTACTCTCGTTTGTTCTCTCGAGCGAGGCCGAATGGCCTGGCTACGACGCTGACGAGGCCTGAAACCTCGCTCACACCGGAGCCCGCCTCGGCGCTACACGCTGTCGACGTCGGAACTCAGCGCCGCATGGCGGATGACTGAGATCGATGTCGGTCAGTGCGATTGCCCTCGCCCAGTCCCATCGCCCTTGCGATGCGGCTGGGCGATTGTTTTAGCTCCGGTTGCGCGAGGTGGCGAGGCGGTCGGCTCGATAGGACGGCCTCTTCGAAGCGGTTTCAACAGCTGTAGTCAGGGTCGAGCCCATTGGGGGCGTTCGAGGCTCCCGGGGTCTCCTGCAAGATCCATGGCACGCCGCCGGCAAAGGTATCGAATCCGGTGGAACCGAGGTACGAGGCGGTTCCCGCGCACCAGTCGGCAAGTGTTGCCGGGGATGGAAGCGAACGGTCGGGGTACGGCGGATTCGTCCACGGTACCCCCGCGACCCAGAGGGGAACTGGTCCGCTCGCCCTTGGGCGGTAGTTCCCGACGATCTTTGGATACTGCAGACTCGAGGAGTAGATGCCGACCTCGATGCCGGCCGCGCGAAGCGCATCGAATGCCCCCTGCACCGTCAGCGCATTGAGGTGTATTGAACCTGACCAGAACTCGTTCGCACCAAAATCGGAGAATGCGGTCGTTGAGAGCGTCTTGTTCTCAATGTCGACCCACCAGGTGACTGCGTGCACGCCCTGTCGATTGGCATAAAGAACCGCATGTTGAGCGCCGTTGTAACCGTAGTTGTAGGCGATGCACTCGAGACGTGCGCTGGCGCTCAAAGAACCACAGGAGCCCTTCGGCCCATTCGCGTAGAGTCGCGTTGCCTCGATGTTCGTCCCGGGGGCGTTCAAGAAGAGATAGAGCTCATATGAGGCACCGGTCGATCCCGATGCCTGTGTCGCCCATGACGCTGCACTCGCGAGACAAGGGTTGTCTGCCCCGTCGAGCCAACCGGCGACCTCGATGATGCCGATTGCAGAGCGCGCCGGCATCTTCGATCGCAGAGCAGACGAACCAGGCCGCTTGCACTGGAAGTTGCTTATGTCATAGCCGATGGTGTGATGGGGAAGGGGCACATAGGTGGAGGTGGAGGTAGCGATGGTGCGGATCATCCCGATGATCGTCGTCGGGTACTGGGGGGGATTTCGTAGGTCAGATCCGTGGAAGCCAGCGTCACCAAACCGGTAGATGCGGCCCGTTTCTGTCGTGAGCCAGTAACCATCTCCGTCGGGCGTCGGGACGAAACTGACGATGGGCTGTGTCAGTCGGCGGTGAATCGTTGACCCATAGGACACCGCGTCACCAAAGGTGAACACAGCGCCGCGCGAGTTGCACAGCCAATAGCCATTACCGTCTGGTGTACTCGACATTGCGACGATCGGGAACTTACTGTGATAGGTCCCGTGTCCATACAGATCCTTCGCGTCGCCGAACGGGATCACCACTCCGTTCGTCGTGACCAGCCAGTACCCTCCGCCGTCCGGTGTTGGAGCGATCGCGGCGATCGGTTGACGTTTTGATACTCCGGTCGCGGAGCCGCAGAAGGCGGCATCGCCATAATTGAAGACGCCTCCAGTTGGAGTGACCATCCAGTAGCCCTGCGCGTCCGGTGTCGCGCTCGACGCACGGACTCGCCGAGGTCGACCTCCGAGCGCCTCGCGCGGCGAACCGTAGTCCAGCGCGTCGCCATAGGTGAAGACACCACCGGTGTTTGAAAAGAGCCAGTAGCCGAGTCCGTCAGCAGTCGACGCACCACCGATGACGCGCGTCGGCGCATTTTGTGAGACGCGTGAACCAAAGAAACCAGCGCCACCAAAGGTCTGGACATCTCCAGCTGAGGTGACAAGGTCGTATGCAGTTGGCGGTGGCACGGCTGGAAGGGTCGTGCTCGTCGTTGAACTTGGACTTGTTGTAGTTGTGGTACTCGAGCTTGTGCTCGTCGTTGAACTTGGACTCGTTGTGGTTGTGACCGGGGTCGTTGTCGATGTCGTCGTTGTCGATGTCGTCGTTGTCGGAACGGGAGGCGGCTCGCAGGTCGTCATCGTGGTAGCGATCCGTGACGTGGCCGCTCCACTCTGTGAGTTCACCGTAGGCACGCAAAGGCTACCGATGATGAATAGTCCCATGGTGAGGGTACGGGCTCGTCGGGTAATGCGAGCCTGGGGCATTAGGTTCTCAAAAGCTCGGCAACTCTGAATGCGAGATCGATGGACTGCAGTGCGTTGAGTCGCGGGTCACAGGTCGTTGTGTATCGAAGCGGAAGATCGGCCTCGAGGATCTTTTCGACGCCACCGAGGCACTCGGTGACATTGTCGCCGGTGAGTTCGACGTGAACGCCACCGGGCCAGGTCCCTTCAGCGTGATGTACCGAAAAGAAGCCACGGATCTCTCCGAGTACATCATCGAAATGGCGGGTTTTTCGCCCGTCTTCAGTTGAGAAGGTATTGCCGTGCATCGGATCGCACTGCCAAACGACTGGGTGGCCCGCGTCGGTGACGCAGCGCACGAGCGGAGGCAAAAGAGTTGTGACGCGGTCGACGCCAAGTCGGGTCGTGAGCGTGAGACGGCCGGGAATGCGATCGGGATTGAGACGCTCGCAGAGCGCGAGCACTTCGTCCTCGGTGGTGGTCGGACCGAGTTTGACGCCAATCGGGTTTTTTACGCCAGCGAGGAAGTTGACATGTGCACCATCGAGCTGGCGGGTGCGCTCACCGATCCACAAAAGGTGTGCAGAGCAGTCGTACCAGTCATTGGTCAACGAGTCGCGTCTCGTCAGGGCCTCTTCATAGTCGAGCAGCAGAGCCTCGTGGCTGGTGAAGAATTCGACCTGCTGGATTGTTGCCTCCCCGCGCAGATCGATCCCGCACGCGCGCATGAACGCAAGCGCGCGGTCGATCTCCCCGGCAATCGCCTCATAACGACGACCCTCTGGACTCTGCGCGACAAACTGCTGGTTCCATGCGTGCACCTGCGAGAGATCGGCAAATCCGCCCTTGGTGAATGCACGTAGGAGATTGAGTGTCGAAGCGGACTGGTTGTACGCGCGAATCATTCGTCTCGGATCAGGAACTCGAGCCGCAGGGTTCGCTGCGTCGTCGTTGACAATGTGACCGCGAAACGAGGGAAGTTCGATACCGCCGATACGTTCGGTCGTCGATGAGCGCGGCTTCGCAAACTGACCGGCGATGCGCCCGACCTTTACCACGGGTAGTCCTGCGCCATAGGTGAGTACGACGGCCATCTGCAAGATCACCTTGAGCTTGTCACGGATGCCGTCCGCGGAAAATTCGCTGAACGATTCCGCACAGTCGCCCGCCTGGAGGAGAACTGCCTCTCCACGCGATACCGAGGCGAGCGCGCGCATCAGCGTGCGTGCCTCTCCGGCAAATACAAGGGGCGGGTAGCCAGCGAGATCGGCGACGGCATCTTTGAGTACCTGTTCGTCTGGCCACTCTGGCATCTGTGACGCGCGAAATCCACGCCAGCTCGATGGGGTCCAATTCACCTTCGCCGGTGCGTTCGGGGTGGAGCGATCTCCGTTACGGTCAGGAGTCATTGCCCTAGCCTAGGCAATATCAAAGCGAAATCTGGCGCGTCGCGGCTCGCATTTACTTCGCGCGTAGGCTGAAGTGGTGATCTCTCCCGCACCGGCGCCTTGGTTGTGCGCCGTATCGAGTGGAATCCTCGGGTGCACAAGGTGAGCCGGAACGTCGGAATCTTTGGTGGAACCTTCGATCCGGTGCATGTCGGGCACCTCGTCACCGCGGTCAATGCGCGCTCCGCCCTCGATCTCGACGTGGTATTGCTTGTCGTTGCCAATGAGCCGTGGCAGAAGACCGGTGGTCGTGAGGTCACACCGGCCAAGGACAGACTCGCGCTTGTTGAGGCGGCAGTGCGTGACTGCGAGGGAATCGAGGTGTGCGATCTCGAGATCGAGCGGGGTGGATCGTCCTACACCATCGATACGGCCAAAGAATTGATCGTGGACGAACCTGACGTTGCGCTCACGCTGATCGTTGGCGCAGATGTTGTGCCCAATCTGAGCAGCTGGCGAGAGGTCGATGAACTCAAGCGACTCTGTCGTCTCGTTGTCGTGAACCGTCCAGGCTCTCGTCTCGCTGCGGGCCGGGAGCTCGAGGAACAGCTCGCGGGTTGGAGGGCCCAGGTGATCGAGGTACCGGCTCTCGAGGTATCGAGCACCGATCTCCGAGACCGTGCAGCAACTGGGCGGCCTCTCGATTTCCTGATTCCCGATGGCGCAATCCGCGTGATCCGTGAGCGCGGGCTGTACGCTTTAGACGGATGAGGAACTTGACGACATAGATGACCAAGAGAAACGTGAAGTAGGGGTTCCTTGTCGCTCGATTTCGCCCGCCTCGCCGCAGAGGCTGCGACCGCGAAAACCCTCGAGGAGACGATCATCCTTGACGTCTCCGAGCTGATCGGGATCACCGAGTATTTCGTCGTCACCGCGGGGCGAAATGAGCGTCAGGTGCGCTCGATCGTCGACGAAATCGATTTTCGCTGTCGCAACGCCGGACTTGGACCACCCCGCCAGACAGAGGGGCTCCGCGACGGGAAGTGGGTGCTCGTTGACTATGGCTCGTTTGTTGTTCACGTCTTCGACTCCGAGTCCCGCGCCTATTACAGCATCGAGCGACTCTGGGCAGACGCCGAGCGTATTCCCCTCGTCTGCGAATTGAGTGTCGCGGCAAGCGACCGGTAGCAGGCATCGGATGCTTGCGCGTGAATCGCGTGCAGGTCGAGAGGGAAACGGTTGACTCGGACCTGTTAGCTGTGCGCGATCAACGATGCGTAGTTCGCGGCGGTAACTGGAGCACGCGTCGCTGTCTCGGTTGGTAGGTAGGCGTAGGTGAGCTGACCAGAGAGAGCAAACTGGATTCCCTTGACGGTCGTCAGGGCGGCGTTGTGCATCAAGGTGAGGACGATCTGGCCGTAGGCGAGGTAGAGCGACGTCCCGAAGAGGTTGTTGATGAATTGAATATCGAGATTGATCGTGAGAATGTGCGTCGTCGCTGTGTAGGTGCTCGTCAGCCCAGGCTGGGAGTTGAGCAGCGTGATGACGCCGCGTCCCTCGCTTGCGAGGGGACCGTTGTCAAGGTCGAGCAACAGTTCGTTCGCTGTCGCTTCGACGAGCGAGTAGGCGAATCCCGATCGATGCACGACAACCAGGTTGTCGCGCTGGACGAAATACAGCGTGAGCTTGGTCGAGGTTCCACCTGGGCTGTTCGGCATCGCCTGGGGAACATAGGCAGGGAGATCGGTCAGTGGGTGGGCAATGGTGTCAATCGGAACTCCGCACGCGCCAAGCGCGAGCGCGAGGGCCAAGAGCAGCGCGGCGCGTGTCGACCGGGATAGCTGTGAGCGCGATCTCGTCTGTCTTGGTCCTCTGGGTGCCCCCCGTGCCACCTGTTTCATCGCTCGGCCTCCGGGAGCTCCTCGACGATCAAGTGCGGAAGTTCAACGACGAATCTGGATCCATTCGGCAGGTTGGATTCGGCCCAGATCGCCCCGCCGTGGAGCTTGACGTGTTCGGAGACGAGCGCGAGGCCAAGTCCGGTGCCACCACCCGCGCCTCTTCGACCCGCTGACGATGCGGCGCGGGCAAACCGGTCAAATATGCGCGTTCGGTCGATCTCGGGAACTCCTGGTCCTTCGTCCTCGATTGCGACGCGCACGTGCCCCTCGCTGCCGCGCCCAATGGTGACGCGTGTCGCCCCTCCGGCGTAGCGCTCTGCGTTTTCAAGCAGGTTGGCGATCACCCGCTCGAAGCGACGCTTGTCGGCAAAGACCCGCCACTGGTCGACATCAGGATCCGTCTCGATCGGCGGGGGGGTCGAGGTTGAACGCTCGAGCGAGCGGACAACGAGCTCGACGATGTACACCTCTTCACCCTGGAAGTCCGCCATTCCCGCGTCGATCCGCGAGATTTCGAGCAGGTCGACGACCATTCGTTGGAACCTTCGCACCTCCTGGCTGAGCAGTGCGAGTGCCTGGGACGAGCGCGGTGGAAGTTCGTCACTGTGTGACTCGAGAATCGAGATTGAAGAGCCAAGCGTCGTCAACGGTGATCGGAGTTCGTGGCTGATGTCAGAGGCGAAGCGCTCCTCGCGCTCAAGTCGGTCCTGGAAGAGGTCGACCATCCGGTTGAACGATCTGGTCAGGATCGCAAGGTCGCTCTGGCTCGACGTCTCGATCCGCGCGTCGATCTGACCCTCCGAGATCTGACGAGCCACCTCGGAGACCTCGCGCAACGGACGGAGTACTCGTCTTGCTGCCCAGCGGCCCAGGGTGAGCCCTACGATCGTAGTCAGTGTGGCTGCGGCGACGAGCGCCGAGAGCAGGGAGTTGAGTTCGTTCTGGGCCTGGGACATCGGGAAGACTTCGAAGTACCGCGCGACAAAGCTGGGCGCATTGATCGGCTGGCCGACCGCAATGTACGCCTCCCCGTTCGAGGGAAGGATGAAGATCTGTTCCGCGGGCACGCCGAGCTTGACAGAATTGCGCAGGCTGACCGGTAGGTCTTGTGGGTTGAGGATCGAGAGTCGGGCGGTAAAGGTCCAGGAGCCCTTCTCGTACAAGAGTGATGATGAGTTCGAGGTGGCCTGGTCGATGTTGTTCACGATGAGCGGACCGCTCAACTGGTCAGCGAGATCGGCGTGAATCACCGAGCCATTATCGAGCGCGGTCGTCTCAGCTGCGGTGACGTACTGTCCCACGATCGACGACCGCGTCGCGTAGTAGGTGATTGCGGAGACCATGACGCCAAGGACGAGTGCGCTCATGCCGAACAAGAAGGTGATGCGTGAACTCAGCCGACTGTGATACAGCGGGTGACGAAGGCGCAGGAGCCGCCTTGTCCCCGCAAGTTCCGGGAGTGCGTCGGTCATCTACGGAGCGAGCTTGTAGCCGAGCCCTCGAACCGTGATGATGTGACGAGGATTTGCCGGATCGAGTTCGACCTTGGTGCGCAGTCTGCGGATATGGACGTCCACGAGTCGACCGTCACCGAAGTAGTCGTAACTCCATATTCGTTCGAGTAGTTGTTCTCTCGAAAGGACCTTGTTGGGATTCGACGCGAGTTCGCAGAGCAAAAGGAACTCCGTACGTGTCAGATGAACCTCCTGCTCGGCGAGCCGGACAGTTCCTGCTTCGAGCTGGATCTCGAGCTCTCCGAAGGTGAGGATCGACAAGACCGAGTTTGTCGCGTGGGCGCGACGAAGCAACGCGCGGATTCGGGCGGCGAGTTCCTTTGGTTCGAAGGGCTTGGTCACGTAGTCATCAGCTCCAGCCTCGAGGCCAGCGACGACGTCGTGGGTGTCGGTGCGCGCTGTCACCATCACGATGGGAAGAGCGCTCTGGTGCCGCACCTCGCGGCAGCAGGCAAACCCATCCATGCCGGGCAGCATCAGGTCAATGATGACGAGATCGAATGGCTGGTTGACAAGAGCATGGCCAAAGAGGTCAAGCGCTGTCTCTGCGCTCGGAGCACCGAGAACCTCGTGCCCCTCGTCCTCGAGGGAGAGCGCCATCGAAGCACGGATGCGCTCGTCATCTTCGATGATCAAAATTTTGGGAGACATGCTATTATCATCGCCGAATTTCGCACGTCGTGTCTGAATTATTTTGCGTCGCGCACCATTTGGCGATCCAGACAGCCCGGCGGTACGCGTGAGAGCCGTCCAAAAGACACCTCGTGCCACGGAAGTTCGACATCAAAACACTACGCTCGGCCCTGTGGGATGGGAGCTGGAGGCGTTCTCGAAGTCGTTGAGCTCGGTCGCGCCAGCGACCGGACGCGCCTATATGTCCGATGTCCTCGCCTTTTGCGAATGGGCTGAACGGGCAAGCGTCACCGGACCCGAGGGTGTCGACCGGATGATGTTGCGCCGTTACCTCGCCTATCTCGCCTCGCGCGCGTACGAGCGCCGCTCCATCGCACGTAAGGCAGCCTCATTGCGGCGGTACTTCGCCTTCGCCCTTCGCCGAGCACTGGTCGCGAGCGATCCCTCCCGGCGGCTCCTTGCCCCGCAGGGTGATTCTCGGTTGCCGAAGATCCTCAACTTCCGCGAACTCGGTGAGCTGCTGGATCCGGAACTCTCAAACGAGAGCGCAACGGCGGGCGTCGAGCTCGAAGGGCGCAACCTCGTGGTTCGCCTGCGCGATGATGCCGTGCTCGAACTTCTCTATGGATCCGGGCTGAGAGTCAGCGAACTCTGTGGCCTCGATATCGGTGACGTCGAGCTTGACGTGTCGATGGTGCTCGTTCTGGGAAAGGGTTCGAAGGAACGCCGGGTGCCAATCAGCGTGCCCTGCAAGGATGCAATCGGACAATACCTGCGAGGTGCCCGGGAACACCTCGTTGTGAAGCGGTCTCCACAGCATGCGCTGTTTCTCAATTTGCGCGGGAACCGGCTCAGTCCGCGCGACGTTCGAAGAATTCTTGACCGGCGATCTCCCTCTCCGACGCATCCGCACGCTCTCCGGCACAGCTACGCGACCCACCTGCTCGATGGGGGAGCTGACCTGCGGGTTGTCCAGGAGCTGCTCGGGCATTCGAGCCTGAAGACGACCCAGATCTACACCCATATCTCGAAAGAGCGCCTCGTTGGTGTTTACCGGGAGACTCATCCGAGGGCCTAATGGGGGGCGAACTCGCGCCGGATGCTCGCGGATGATTGGCTGTCATTTGGCAACTAGGATGGGGCAGCTCCAAATCGGAGCAAATTACCGCCTGTCCAGATGAACCCACGGTCGCCTCCGGGCGCCCATCTGGATCTGTCTAACCGCTGGGAAGGAAGAACCATGGCCGCTGTCGTTACGATGAAACAACTTCTTGAAGCCGGTGTGCATTTTGGGCACCAGACTCGTCGATGGAACCCGAAGATGAAGCGCTTTTTGTATGGGGAGCGCAACGGGATCTACATCATCGATCTTCACCAGACGCTGACCCGCGTCGATGCCGCGTACTCCTACGTACGAGACCTCGTCGCTGGAGGCGGAAACATCCTCTTCGTGGGAACCAAGAAGCAGACCCAGGATCCGGTCGCGGAGTACGCGCGCGCCTGTGGGATGCCCTATGTCAACGAGCGATGGCTCGGAGGCATGTTGACGAACTTCGGGACGATCGAGGGCCGCGTGAAAAAGCTTGGCGAACTCGAGAGTGCGAAAAAGACCGGCGAGTTCGAGGCGATGACCAAGAAAGAGGCGCTACTGCTCTCGCGTGAACTCGAGAAGCTAGAGCGCAACCTCGGTGGAATCCGCAACCTCAAGCGCCTGCCTGACGCAATTTTCGTGATTGACACCAAAAAAGAGCACATCGCCGTTACGGAGGCGAACAAGCTCAAGATGCCCGTGATTGCGGTTGTCGACACCAACTGTGACCCCGATGTCATCGACTACATCATTCCGGGGAATGACGACGCCATCAGGTCTGGCCGTTTGATGTGCCGGATCATCGCCGATGCGGTCAACGAAGGTCGCTTCATCGCCTCGCGTCGCGCCGCGAACGCGCTCAGGAATACCGCTCCGCCGGCTGCTCCGTCGCCAGCTCCAACGGTTGTGGCTGTCGGGGAACCAGAAGTCATGGAACCAGCAGTCGTTGAGCCGGTGGTCGCCATACCAGAGGCCGCCGTCGTTGCCGAGGCACCAGCGGTGGTTGAAGTTCCCGAGTCCCTTGTCGAATCACCCCGTACCGACGCACCATCGGAGGTCTAGTTCCATGCCCGAGGTAACCGCAAAAGAAGTTGCAGCGCTGCGTCAGGCAACGGGCGCAGGCATTCTCGATTGCAGGAGGGCGCTGCAGGAGAATGGCGGAGACATGGGAAAGGCAACGCGCTGGCTGCGAGAGCAGGGTCTTTCTGGCGCCAGCAAGCGCGCGGACCGCGACCGCTCCGAGGGAGCAGTTGCGGTGATCGTCGACGGCAGTCGCGGAGCGGTCATTGCGCTCGAATGCGAGACGGATTTTGTCGCCAAGTCGGCCGATTTCGTCAGTCTCGTCGATGCGCTCGCAGAGTCATGTGCCAAAGATGGCGAGGCAGGCATCGAGTCTCACGCCGGTGAGATTGACCAGATCAAGTTGGCACTCAAGGAGAACATCGCGGTCGGTCGCCACGAGCAGTTCGTCGCGACCGAGGGAGCGGTCCTTGACAGCTACCTCCATGTGCAAAACGGCCGGGGTGTGAACGGTGTGCTCGTCGAGCTTGACGGTGGAACTCCGCAACTAGCTCATGATATTGCAGTGCACATCGCGTTCGCCCGTCCTGACTACCTCGACCGGAGTCAAGTTCCCGAGTCCGCGATCGAACAGGAAAAAGAGACGATCGCCGCGATTGCGAGAAAAGAGGGCAAGCCAGAGGCACAGCTCGGAAAGATCATCGATGGGCGCCTGAACGGATGGTTCAAAGAGCGCGTGCTGCTCGAGCAGCCCTTTGCCCGCGACGAGAAGAAGACGATCTCCCAGCTGCTCGGCTCCGCCAAGATCGCCCGATTCGCCCAGGTTGTCGTCGGGGCGTGACCGATTACCGCCAAATGGCGCAAGGCTCTGGCCGCTCAGAGCGGATCGGCGTGACGCCGCGCTGGGGTCGCGTCGTCTTGAAACTCTCGGGCGAGGCATTTGCCTCGGACTCCTCGGACGACACGATCGATGCCCCCATGGTTGAACGGATTGCGCGAGAGATCGCCGAATCCTCAAACGATCTTGGCGTCGAGGTGTCGGTGATGATCGGTGGTGGCAACATCTGGCGTGGACAGACCGGAGCTGGAGTCGGCATGGACCGGGCGACGTCGGACACGATGGGCATGCTCGGAACGGTGATCAACGCACTCGCACTGCAAGACGCCCTTGAACGACTTGGCCAGCCGACGAGAGTGATGTCCGCGATTGCGATGTCGGAGGTGTGCGAACCGTATATCCGAAGGCGCGCTGTTCGACATCTCGAGAAGGGGCGGGTCGTCGTATTCGCCTCGGGAATGGGTCGTCCATTTTTCACGACGGACACCCCGGCAGCGTTGCGCGCTGCAGAGATCGAGGCGGAGATCCTCATGAAGGGCACGCATTCGGGTGTCGACGGTGTGTACAGCGCGGATCCCCGCCAAGATGCCAGGGCGACGCGTTATGACGAAATCTCCTTCATGGAGGTCATTTCGGGTGATCTTCGCGTGATGGACCTCACGGCGATCACGTTCTGCAAGGACAACAATCTGCCGATTCTGGTCTTCGACGTGATGACCAGTGGCAACATCCGTGATGCATTGCTCGGAGAGCAGATTGGAACGTTGATCAGATGAGCGACGATTCATTCGTTTCGGTTGCCCTCGAAGAGGCGCGCGAGAAGATGGTACGAGTCATCGAGCACACCAAAGGGGAGTTCTCCTCGGTGCGCACAGGTCGCGCATCGCCTGTGCTCGTCGAGAAGATTCGCGTCGACTACTACGGCTCTGATGTGCCGCTCCAGCAGCTTGCTGGGTTCAGTGTCCCCGAGGCGAGGATTCTGGTCATCAATCCCTATGACAAGGGGGCGATATCTGCAATCGAGAAGGCCATTCAGGCCTCTGATCTTGGCGTCAATCCTTCGAACGACGGACAGGTGCTGCGCATCGTCTTTCCACAGCTCACCGAGGAGCGACGCAAGGAACTCGTCAAGGCCGTTCGTCATCGTGCCGAGGAGGGACGCATCGCGATCCGCAATGTAAGACGCGCCACGCGCCACGATCTCGAGGCACTAGAAAAAGATGGGGATCTTTCCTCTGACGATCTTGAACGCGCCGAGAAAGAGCTTGACGGTGTCACTCAGGAGTTTGTGAGCGAGGTCGACCGACTTCTATTACACAAGGAACAGGAACTGCTCGAGGTCTGAACGCACGGCGATGCAAACGTGTCGCGACGCGTCCTGGCAACGGGCAGAGGAGACGCTATGCAAGATGACGATCCTCAAGGTAAGGGTGAGGTGTCGAACCAGACAGCTCCGACGCTTCGCATCAATCTCCCCACTGCGGGATCGGTGGCGAGCGGCGAACAAGAATCAAGTGTCCCAGGAGGATCCTCGGTCGTGCGTGACGGTGACGATTCCACCGTTGCGCTCGAGCACCTTCGCGAGCCGATGAAGACTGATGGATTGCTCGACACCGATGAATTTGGTGCGCGCCGGATTGTCGGGCGAAGTTTTGCAGAGCGCGTTGCGGACTACACGCGGAGTGCCGAGCAGGGCTCCGAGGGCGGAGAGCCGAAGACCAGTACATTTATACTCCCGGATTGGGCGGACCCGCCGACCGGTCTCGTTCCCCGGGTGCTGCTCGATGAGGACTCGGTCGACCCTGGCGAAAGCGAACTCGTGGAAGTCGCGCGACGCGGTCCGAGTTGGCGCGACGAGGACTCCGGCTGGGGTGAAGATGCCGGCCTTTCGTTCCTCGCCGATGACGACGAGGAAGACGATGCTCCGGTGATTGCCGGAACCACCGAGACGACAAGTCGTTCGTACGACTTTGGTTTTGATGAGGTTGATTTTGATTTTGGATCGCCCAGGCTTGAGGCTGCGGCAAAATGGGACGAGGCCTTTGGTGATCGCGAAGATCCCGCTGACCTTATCTCGGTTGTCGGGCCAAATGCGGCTCAAGGGGACGAATTGGTCGAAGATGTCGAGCCACCGCACCGCCGTCGCCTACCGCGTCGACGGGCACTCGGGGCAAAGGAGAATCCCGAGAAAGAACGCAGCGTGGTCGTCGCAACGGTTGTTGGTGTCCTGCTCGGCGCGATTGCGCTGTTGTGTTTTCACTACGGCCCACGGACGACCCTGTTGCTTGTTGCGTTTGCGGTAACGGTTGCCGCTGCCGAGCTGTTCTCATCTTTGCAGCAGGTCGGGTATCGACCGGCAACCCTCGTCGGTATCATTGCGGTCCCACTCATGGTGTTTGGAACCTATCTGCATGGTGCGATCGCGATTCCGTTGGTCATCGCGCTGTTGATGCTGAGTTTTGCGGTCTGGGGAATCGCCGGACTCATTCCAAAAGATCCCCTGTTGAATCTCGGTGTCACCTCGCTCGTCGTGATCTGGACGGGTATCCTCGGTTCGTTCGCCGGACTATTGCTCAATCCCAATTCCTTTCCAAGTCGCCATGGCGTGGCGTACATCGTCGGCGCCGTGGTGCTGACGGTCGCCCACGACGTTGGTTCATATGTCGTCGGAGCGCGCCTTGGACGACACAAGATTGCGCCTCGGGTGAGTCCTGGAAAGACGCGCGAAGGATTGGTCGGCGGATCGGTGCTGACGGTGATCGTCGCGTTCGCCCTCGTCGCTCACATTCACCCGTTCACCTTTTTGAGTGCCGGGCTGCTCGGCGTCGTTGTTCTGGTCTTTGCCCCGATCGGTGACCTGTTCGAATCGGTCGCCAAGCGAGATCTCGGGATCAAGGACATGGGCAGGATTCTTCCCGCGCACGGGGGCATCTTTGACCGCATCGACGCGATGTTGTTTGTTCTCCCTGCGACCTATCTCCTTCTGCGACTGCTCGGAAAGAACTAGTAAGTGGTCAGGTCCGTCAGCATCGTTGGTTCAACGGGTTCGATCGGCACCCAGACCATTGATGTCGTCTCAAGACGTCCGGATCTGTACAGGGTCGAGGCGATCGGGGCGTACTCGTCGGTTGAAAAGCTCGCCGCGCAGGCAGAGGCAGTTCGTCCAGAGATCGTTGCACTCGGCGACTCCTCCCGGGCAAAAGAGCTTGAGCGACGGCTTCCGGCGGGGACGACGTTGGTCTCAGGTGAGGCCGCATTTGCCGAGATCTCGCGTATCGGCGATGTCGTGGTCAATGGAGTTGTGGGGTTTGCCGGTCTCACCGTGACACTAGCCACGCTTTTCTCCGGCAGGCGATTGGCACTAGCCAACAAGGAGTCACTCATCGCCGCCGCACCGCTCGTGCAGCGCGCACGGGCAACTGAGGGTGCAGAGATCGTGCCGGTCGATTCAGAGCACTGCGCGATCCACCAGTGTCTTGGTCAGCAAAACCACCGGAGCGAGGTGGTTGGCGTTGATGAGTTCATGGAGGCGCCGAGACAGCTGCGCCGTATGATCCTCACTGCGTCCGGAGGGCCATTTCGCATGATGAGTCCGGAAGAACTCGCCTATGTCAGCGTTGACGCGGCGCTCGCGCATCCGACATGGAAGATGGGCCCGAAGATTACGATTGATTCGTCGACTCTGATGAACAAGGGTCTCGAGGTAATCGAGGCGCATGAACTCTTCGGGGTTGACTATGACCAGATCGAGGTCGTCGTTCATCCCCAGTCGATCGTCCACTCGATGGTCGAATGGTCAGACGGTGCGACGATCTGCCAGCTCTCCTACCCGGATATGCGACTACCGATCGGATACGCCCTCTCCTACCCGGAACGCTTCCCCGTAGAGTTCGGAGCCATCGACTGGACCGCTCTCGGCCAGCTCGATTTTTCGGTTCCCGACCGCTCAACCTTCCGCTGTCTTGACCTTGCCTACGCCGCGGGCCGCGAGGGAGGATCTGCCCCTGCCTGGCTGAGTGCAGCCAACGAGGTTGCCGTAGCGGCATTTCTCGAGGGACGGATCGGCTGGTCGACCATTGCCGATATTGTCGAAGAGACGCTTTCGCGTCATGAATCGACTGCCCTTGTCGAGATCGAGGATGTGCTTGAAGCCGACGCGAGAGCGCGCGAGGTTGCCCGTGATGTCGCAACTGTTGCCGCGCGCTAAAGGGCATCTCTTGGTCGTAGAGTCGTCGCGAAGAAGAGGAGCACAATGACCAAGGTGGATTCGACCAAGATGGATTCGAATTCCAGCAACGAGACTTTGCCCAGGGACGGTCGGGCAAACGGGGTCGCGTCCGAATCCAGCGAAAAACGACTTTCGATCCTCCGACTGATCGCGTTGATCGTCGGATCGGTCGTTCTTACTGTGGTCTTTCGCGGATTCTGGGTGCTCATTGTGGTGCTGGCGCTTGTCGCGATGGTCATGCTGCACGAGTTCGGGCATTTCATCACCGCCAAACTCTCGGGAATGAAGGTCACGGAGTATTTCCTCGGATTCGGCCCCCGTCTCTGGTCGTTTCGCCGCGGGGAGACTGAATATGGGATCAAGCTCATCCCTGCAGGAGGTTATGTCCGTATCACCGGTATGAGTTCTGCCGAGGAGGTTGCGCCTGAAGATGAGGCGAGGAGCTTTCGTCAGGCCACGTTCCCGCGCCGGATCCTCGTTGCAGTTGCGGGTTCGACAATGCATATCGTGATGGCTTTGGTCTTGTTGTGGACAATGTTTTCGTTCATTGGAGTGCCGACCTCATCAGTCGCACAGGTGGCGGGTGTGAGCTCCTTTGTCGGGGGACCCTCTCCGGCTCAGCGTGCGGGATTCAAATTCGGTGATGAATTTGTTGCAATCGACGGGCATCGTTACTCCAATCCCTCGGACTTTGTGAGCTACATCGAGTCGCATCCCGGCAGATTGCTCAGTGTCATCGTGCTCCGCCATGGCCACGACGTCACGCTGTCGGTGCGGCCACGGGACCGTCGCACGATCAGGATCTCGACGCCGCAGGGCATCGAGACTCTCGCCCCAAAGAGCGCAAAGCCCGCTGGAGCGATCGGCGTCGAGATCAACTTCCTCACCGCGAACCGTACGACGAATCCATTCAACGCAGTTGTGCGGTCCGGCGCGATGCTTGGCTCGATGACCAAGCAGACGATCGCCGGAATCACCCAGGTTTTTTCGCTGAGCGGACTCTCGTCGTTCGCACACAGCGTTGCCACGGCAAACCACCACCCCGTAACCACGAATCGCGCTGGCGGGTCCTCTGGCAGCGCTCAACTGCTCTCGATCTATGGAGCGGTCGCGATTGGTGCGCAGGCCGCGCAGCAGAATGTTGCGTTGTTGATCTACATCCTTGTCGCGATCAATCTCTTCGTTGGATTCATCAACCTCTTCCCGATGCTTCCTCTCGACGGAGGTCACGTAGTCGTCGCGATCTATGAGCGCATACGCTCGCGCAAGGGACGCGCGTATCATGCCGACATTACGAAGCTCACCCCGGTTGTTGCGCTGTTCTTGGTTTTCATGGTCGTGATGGGGGTTGCGGCCCTGTACGCGAACATCGTGCAACCGGTCTCTCTGTCTGGACGCTGATCGGCGGAGTCGCTCCGACAACAATCGCGATCGCTTGATGACCCCCGAGGGGCCGTGTTGAGATAACGATGCTCTCGCAATGGGCGTCTCGATCTTTGTAAGGCACCGCTGTAAGAGCTGTCCAAGGATCAACTGATCGAGTGCGATCTCGACGCCGGGTGCATCGGTGTCGCTCCTTTTGGGCATTGACCGCAGTGGACTGTGACGAAGACCAGACTCCGGGCAACCTCTGGCAGCTCGCCGGCGCCTGTGATCCCATCGTGGACGCCGATCACCGCGCTTGGACTTTCAAAACGGCAGTTTCGGGTGGCCTGTACTGTTTTTTCTACCCGAGGAAGATGAACGCGGAAGAGTGTTGCCAGGAGCACACAGGGCGA
>DATKRV010000091.1:0-18143 GCA_035532075.1 Acidimicrobiales bacterium
TCTCTTGAAAACGCGAGCGAGGAGAGCTTGGCGCGTCTCGGCGTCGGAGTAACGATCGTGGCACAGTGCTGCACCCAGCATCTTTATTAGGTCGCCCTTCGGGCGACTCACTTGACATCGGGCGGCCCTTCAGGGATGACTCGTGGTCGGCGACATACTTTTTTGTACTCGCTCAAGTAACCTTCGTCGAGATTAATACCGCAAGGAGTGTGTAAGCACCGGTGGCCCGTCCTATTGCACGAACTGATACCCGGCGAGAAGCGTCAGGTGATTGGGCCAAAGCGACGCGACGGGGCGGAGCCGCGTCGCCGCGATCGAAGCAACCTCGACCGCGACTGGTAAATGTTGCCGCCGCCATCGTCGCGACAGGATTTGGCCTTACTGCTGGATTGGCGTTCACCGCGACAAGCCGACACCAACTTGCCGCGCCCGGTGGCATGGCATTGTTTCTTGGAAATCTCACGGGAATGGCCGGGACCTACCTGCTCCTTGTCATGGTGCTGTTGATCAGTCGAATCCCCTTTGTGGAGCGCGTTCTCGGCCAGGACGGACTGCTCCAATGGCATCGCAAGGTGGCTCCATGGCCGATCTTGCTTATTGTCGCCCATGTCGTCTTTCTGACAATCGGGTATGCGCAGTCTGCTCGATCGGGAATCTTCAAGGAGTTTGGCACGCTGGTGAGCACCTTCCCGGACATGGCCGTCGCGACCGCTGGATTCGGGATCATCGTCGCGCTTGGCGTGCTTTCCATCTATTCCGTTCGACGGCGGTTGCGCCGCGAGGTCTGGTGGGCGCTGCACCTGTTCATGTATCTCGCGCTGGCGCTTGCGTTTGCCCATGAGGTCGTGCTTGGGCCATCCTTTGTCGGACACGTCTTCACACAGCACATTTGGTCTGCCTGTTGGGCCGCAGCCGCTGGACTCGTTCTCACCTATCGCATCTGGATTCCGATCTTGCGCTCGAGGCGTCACCGACTCGTGGTTGACGAAGTGCGTCCTGAGGCCCCCGGCATCTTCTCGATCGTTTTAAAAGGAGATGATCTCCACCGTCTTGAAGTCTCGGGCGGACAGTTTTTTGAATGGCGTTTCCTCGTACGAAAGATGTGGTGGCAGGCGCATCCATTTTCGATTTCGGCGCGCCCGACTCCTCCCTACCTTCGACTCACGGTCAAGAACGTCGGCGACTTCACCTCGGCGCTCGCCACGCTTCCCGTAGGTACTCGCGTCGCGCTCGAGGGTCCGTATGGCGCTTTTACGGCACACGCCGCACGCGCTCGACGGGTCGCCCTCATTGCTGGAGGGATCGGAGTCACTGCGATCCATTCGCTTCTAGAAGACCTTCCCAAGTCAAGCCGCCCAACTGTGGTGTGTCGTGTCTCGATGGAAGACCAACTCGTCTTCCACAATGAAATTGAACTCCTAGTGAAGCAACGTGGTGGTCGCCTGCATGAGATCGTGGGAACCCGCGAGGAGTTCCCGGTTGAAAGGATTTCGAAGTTGGTTGACGACCTCAAAAGGCGTGAGACATTCGTCGCGGGTCCGGAACAGTTTGTGCGCGATGTCGTGGAACATCTCAAGAGCATCGGCGTTCCAAAAGAAAATATCCATGCCGAGGTGTATTCGCTGTGAGCATATCCGAGGTAGTGATGGGGACGAGAGGGCCTGTTCCGTCGTTTCAGCGTTATTGCGGTTTCCAATGTATTGGTGTGCTCGGTGGTGGGCGATGAAAATAAATCAGACTTCGATCATTGTCACGGCGGCCGCGGTTGGATTCGCGGGTGCCGTCGCTCTCCACGCGAGTGGTTCGAAAACTCCTACAGGTGTTGGAGGCTTCGCGAAAAGCGTTGGGTCTCATTCAACATCTTCCACAAACTCCTCGGTAACGCACAAGAATAATTCTTCGTCGTCCCCGCCGCATACTGGTTCGAAGGCGTTGCCCCCTACCCACACGACGACGCCGAGTGGTACTACTTCGAGCGCGGCTCAGAGTGCGACGGGAAGTATGGAGCAATACGGGTATGGTCAACTTGCAGTCGATGTTACGGTGAGGGCATCGAGCATCATTGGACTTCAAGTTGTGGGACTCCAAACCGCTGAGTCATATTCGCAGCAGATAGCCACTCAGGTGATTCCGATGCTAAAAGGTGAGGTGCTTTCAGCGCAGAGTCTCCAGGTGAACGGAATCTCCGGGGCGACGTACACGACCGAGGCGTATCTCTACTCGATTCAGTCCGCGTTGAGTCGACTGCACTTCAAGTAGCCGTTGTCGCCTCGATCGTCCACTGGGAAAGGTCACGTGGAAGATCGGTGTATCGTTCCCGACGCGAATCGATGAATCTTCCCTGGGAAATTGATGCTCCGGTCACGAGCATGTTTTGGCTCGCCGTCGAGACCGTATGTTGAAGTGTATTTGCGACCGGGCCCACGAGAGAAACGCCGAGTCCTACCCAGTAAGTGGCCACCCGGTTGGGGCGCCCTCTGGCAGAGGATCCATGTCGGGCCAGACGACCGGAGGGCCGGTATGCATTTCTCCGACCCCGGCAGTGGGAGGTACTCTCCCCGCGGATCTCCAAACACCGACCTTGAGGTGCGCGTTCGAGATGGCAGCGAGTCGAGCGTCGACGACCGGCTTGGGCATGCTGGCTGCAAATGTGCCCAGCACTCAAATGCGTTCAGCCTTGGTAAACGGGGCTGGTATCGGCACGGTCAAGGCTCATCGCCTTCGCCCTTCGCGGGCGACATCGGCGATCAATCCAAGATTTCCGGTGCCGTCCTCGGGCTCTTGACCTCAGGTTGCCGCCTCGAGTCCTCCCGAATGACCACGATCATGACCTTTGCCCGTCACGCAGACCGGGTGGCCATCGAGGCGCGCCGCGTGATCATCGAAACGTCCCTGTGAAGGCCACAAAGGCCGCCCGGCTGTTCTCGCACGCGAGGGGATGTCCCTGGGCCGGTGGAGGCGTGGCTTTCGCTCGGCAATCGCACCGAGCAGCAGGCCCCGTGACACCACCCATTGGTAGCTGGTAGGCTGGACCCTCGCCTCGGATGCGGCTGGGCTTTCGCCCTGCCTTCCTTGGTGCCCTTGTGGTGCCAAGAAGACCGTGTGGTTGGCGGTGGGTCATTTGAAGGAACAAGCACCAAGTACATAGTGAGTGGGCACGCGGCCGATTCACGAACGAAAAGAGATTGAGGAGAACGACCTGACGAAGCCGAAGGAAGACGCGATTGTGCTTGAAGGCACCGTCGTCGAGCCGCTGCCGAATGCAATGTTCCGCGTTGAGCTCGAGAACGGACACAAGGTTCTCGCACATAGTTCAGGCAAGATGCGGATGCATCGAATTCGAATCCTTCCTGGCGACAAAGTCCAAGTCGAGATCACGCCGTATGACCTGACTCGCGGACGCATCACCTATCGGTACAAGTAAGTCGCTGGCGAAGATTTTCGTTCGGCGTTCACAGGCAAACAGATTCGTAGTGCGCTACGGAGAGGGACGGTAGTGAAGGTTCATCCAAGTGTGAAGACGATGTGCGAGAAGTGCAAGGTCATCAGACGTCATGGGCGCGTCATGGTGATCTGTGAGAACCCTCGCCACAAGCAACGGCAGGGTTGATTTATGGCTCGTATTTCTGGCGTAGACATTCCTCGCGAAAAGCGACTTGAGATTGCACTCACCTATATCTTCGGCATCGGTCTTTCAACCGCGCAGAAGATCTGTGACGTCGCAGAGGTCAGCCGTGATACGCGCGTCCGCGACCTGACTGACGAAGAGGTCGCCAGTCTGCGTACCTATATTGATGCGCACCTCAAAGTCGAAGGAGATCTTCGACGCGACGTCGCGCAGGACATTAAGCGCAAGATGGAGATTGGCTCATACCAGGGGATCCGACACCGTCGAGGACTCCCGGTACACGGCCAGCGCACCCACACCAACGCGAGAACCCGAAAGGGACCAAAGAAGACGGTTGCCGGAAAGAAGAAGGTCCGTAAGTAATGGCAAAGACCACGAAACCGGGCGGTCGTCGCCCACGACGCCGCGAACGCAAGAACATCACCAACGGGGTTGCGCACATCAAGAGTTCGTTCAACAACACGATCGTCTCGATCACCGACTCCGAGGGCAATGTGCTCGCGTGGGCCTCGGCAGGCAACGTCGGATTCAAAGGTTCGCGAAAGTCCACTCCGTTCGCTGCCCAGATGGCTGCAGAACAGTGCGCGCAAAAGGCGATGGAGCATGGTGTGCGTCGCGTCGATGTTCTCGTTCGCGGACCTGGTTCTGGCCGTGAGACGGCAATCCGTTCGATTGCTGCAGCAGGTATCGAAGTCACTGGAATCAAAGATGTCACCCCTATTCCGCACAACGGCTGCCGTCCTAAAAAACGGCGTCGTGTATAGCGAGGCGAAAGGATAATCATGGCTCGCTACACGGGTCCGGCGTGCAGACTCTGCCGCCGTGAGAAGGTAAAACTGTTTCTAAAGGGCGCACGGTGCGAGAGCCCCAAGTGCGCTATCGAGCGTCGCCCCTTCCCTCCGGGAGATCACGGTCGCGATCGGATGCGACAGGGTTCCGAGTACCAGACACAGCTTCGCGAGAAGCAGAAGGCGCGCCGTATCTACGGTGTGCTGGAGCGTCAGTTCCGCAATATGTACGAAGAGGCAAACCGCCAGGCCGGTATCACCGGTGAGAACCTCTTGCGCATGCTTGAGCTGCGCATTGACAATGTCACCTATCGGGCGATGTTCGGAACGAGCAGGACGCAGTCCCGTCAACTCGTTTCGCATGGACATATTCTCGTGAATGGAAAGCGCGTCACGATTCCCTCTTATCGGCTTCGCGTCGGCGACGTAGTCAGCCTTGCTCCAAAGGCGCGCGAGCTGATCACGGTTCGTCAGAATCTCGACACCATCGACCGCCCGATTCCGGGCTGGCTCGAATCAGAAGACAGCGGAAACGCTGTCAGGGTTCGTGCTCTTCCCGAGCGCGAACAGATCGACACGCAAGTTCGAGAGCAGCTCATCGTTGAGCTGTACTCAAAGTAAAAACCCCTAACTTCAAGTCCTATAGGAGCCATTGAGATGCTCATCATTCAACGACCGACCGTCGAGGCTGTTGGCGACGAAGACGCTTCGCGTCAGCGTTTCGCGATTGGACCGCTGGACCCCGGATTTGGTCACACCCTCGGAAACTCGCTGCGGCGTACCCTGCTTTCATCGATCCCTGGTGCCGCGGTCACCCAGGTGCGCTTTGACGAGGCGTTGCATGAGTTTTCATACATCCCCGGAGTCAAAGAGGACATCGCCGACATCATCTTGAACGTCAAGGACCTTGTCGTGACAAGCGTTTCGGACGAGTCAGTTACGATTCGTGTCGATGTCGCTGGACCCGCGGTCGTTACCGCGAAGGACCTCAAGTTGACCTCTGACCTCGAGATATTCAATCCTGACCTGCACATTGCAACCGTGAATGCGGAGGGTCGTCTTTCCCTCGATCTCACGATTGAGCGCGGGAAGGGCTACGTCTCGGCGGAAAAGAACAAACGTTCTTCTGCGATCGGCGTTATTCCGATCGACGCGATCTTCTCTCCCGTGCGTCGTGTTGCCTTTACCGTCGAGCCAACGCGCGTCGAGCAGTCGACTGACTTCGACCGACTGGTACTCGACATCGAGACCGATGGCTCCGTTTCGCCACGCGAGGCACTCTCATCGGCGGGGAAGACCCTGCAGGTGCTCGTTCAGCTCGTTGCCGACATGTCTGAGACCGCGCACGGCCTCGAGCTTGGCGACGTTGGCATTACGACCAGTGGCTCGCCCGACCTCGATCACCCGATCGAGGATCTTGACCTCACCGAACGTCCGCGCAACTGCCTCAAGCGTGCACAGATCAACACCATTGGCGAGCTCATCCGTTACACCGGAGACGACCTCCTTGCAATCGCCAATTTTGGGCAGAAGTCCCTTGACGAGGTCATCGAGCGCCTCGATGAGCGGGGGCTCTCCCTCGCCGGAGAGGGTTTCTAGAAAATGCCCGGAGCTCCGAAGAAGGGTCGGCGCTTTGGTGGTTCGGCCGCGCACCAAAAGGCGATGCTCGGCAACCTCGTTGCCTCGCTGATCGCCGCGGAGGCGATTGTCACGACTGAGGCGAAGGCGAAGGCGCTCAGACCGGTAGCCGAGAAGATGATCACCAAGGCCCGCAACGGCGGTGTGCACAACCAACGCCAGGTTGTCGCTTTCATCCGCGACAAAGACATGACGAACAAGTTGTTTGCCGAGATCGGACCGCGCTACGCAGATCGCAACGGCGGGTATCTGCGCATCTTGAAGCTCGGACCCCGTCCGGGCGATAACGCGCCGATGGCGCGCATTGAATTTGTCTGAATCGTCGTCTCCCCGACGAGCGGTGTGTTCGCTGAGCCACCATGGCACAACAGCCTGATTCTGACGACAGAGCGGCCCCGGGCGGGCCGCTCTGTCGCGTCGCCTTCGGTCTCTCCTACGACGGTTCGCGATTTCATGGATTCGCGATCCAGCCCGACACCGAGACCGTCGCGGGCGCATTCCTCGGCGCCCTTGAACGGACAGCTGGCGCGGAGCTGACGTATACCTGTGCCGGACGCACCGATGCGGGAGTTCACGCACTTGCCCAGGTTGTGCATGTCGATATCGACCGGTCGATTCTCGTCCGTCGTTACGCGCCCGAGGACATCTGTGTCGGTACCGAGATCCCCGATCTCGCCCGTGCGTTGAGCCGTCAGCTCCTTCCCTCGATCGTGGTCTGGCGGGCGGTGGTCGTTGATCCCTCGTTTGATGCAAGGCGCAGTGCGACGGCCCGGCGATACCGCTATGACCTACGGGTGGGCGAACGGATCGATCCGTTGCTCGGGAGATCGTCATGGTGGGTTGGACCGGGTCTTGATCTTGACGCGATGCGCCTCGGATGTGATCCGCTGGTCGGATCTCACGACTTCGCGGGATTTTGCCGCCGGCCGCCGGGTCACACGGGTCCTATCATTCGGCGCGTGAACGAGGCCACATTTCGGGAGCTCGATGACCGAGTGTGGCGATTTGAGATCGAATCGAGCTCGTTTTGTCATCAGATGGTCCGCGCAATTGTCGGTTCGCTCAAGGCGATCGGTGAGGGAAAGTTGCGCGCCAGCGACATCACGGCGCGTCTTCGCGGGGCTGACCGAACGGGATCGCCGCCACTAGCCCCTCCGGGAGGCCTGACGCTGATCGAGGTTTCCTATCCCGATGAGCTCGGTGGATCCTGGCGCTAAGTGGTCTGTTTGCTCCGGTCCCTTTTCTCGCCTACGCTAGTGAGCCGGCCCGTACCCGGAGAATGATCGAGACTGGCATAGGCGAGTCGCAAACTCTTGCGAGCAAAGGATCTTTTTGTGCGTACGTATTCCCCAAAACCGAGTGAGATCGTCCGTGCCTGGCATGTCGTCGATGCAGAGGGACTCGTTCTTGGTCGTCTTGCGACTGAAGTCGCGCGCGTTCTGCGTGGCAAGCACAAGCCAATTTTCGCTCCGCACATGGACACCGGCGACCACGTCATCGTGATCAACGCCGCAAAGGTTGTGATGTCCTCGAACAAGGCCGAGAATAAATTTGCTTACCATCACTCGGGCTATCCGGGTTCGCTGCGCCAGACGAGCTACGCGGAGCTTCTTGCCACGAAACCAGAGGAGCTTGTGCGCCGGGCGGTCCGGGGCATGCTCCCCAAAGGCACGCTCGGCACCCAGCAGCTCGGAAAACTCAAGATCTACGCAGGCCCGAACCATCCACATGCAGCCCAGATGCCGACGGTGCTGGAGTTTCCAAGCACCCGGCGCGCGTCATAAGGTCGAGGAACAGACATGGCAACGAAGCCTCTCGTACAGTCAACAGGACGTCGCAAATCTGCAGTTGCCCGGGTTCGACTGCGTCCAGGCACCGGCACGATCACGGTCAACCGCCGCCCGCTCGACGAGTATTTCCCCTCGGCAACGCTGCGTGTGCACGCGACCGAGGCGCTCAAAGTCGCGGGCCAGTCCGACGTTTTTGACGTTGACGCCACCATCGATGGTGGCGGCATTGCCGGTCAGGCCGGTGCGCTACGGCTCGGCATAGCTCGTGGACTGATCGAACTCGATCCCGAATTGCGGGCGGCTCTCAAGCGTGCAGGTCTTCTCACCCGTGATTCGCGTGAGAAGGAGAGCAAGAAGTACGGCCTGAAGAAGGCACGCAAGGCGCCACAGTACTCGAAGCGTTAAATCCTCGATGTCGACCGTGTTCGGCACTGATGGAATTCGCGGAGTCGCGAATGCGCAACTGCGGCCAGAGATAGCCCTTGCCCTTGGCAGGGCCGCGGCTCGACATCTTGGATCGACCGCATTTCTCGTCGGGCGTGACACTCGGCACTCTGGACCAATGCTCTTGAGCGCTCTCGGCGCGGGAATTGCCGCGGAGGGGTTCGATGTCGTCGATGTCGGTGTCATTCCTACGCCAGGCCTCGCGTGGCTCGGCGCAACGCGCAACCTTCCTGTCGCGATGGTCTCTGCCTCGCACAATCCCTTTCGCGACAATGGCATCAAACTCTTCGGACCGGGAGGGACAAAGCTTTCGCCCGACGTCGAGCGTGTCATCGAGCGGGATCTCAACGCGCTCTTACAAGGCAGCGAGATTTCGGTACTCCCGGTTCCGGTCGGACGTGACGTTGGCAATCTGTTGATCGACGATCACGCGGGTGTGACCTATATCGAGGATCTTGCGTCCGGCGTCTCGCTTTCGAAAGGGCGCCGTCCGCGTGTCGTCTGTGATTGTGCCAACGGTGCTGCAAGCACGCTCGCTCCTGCACTCTTCGGGCGTCTCGGGATCGATGCGGTGTTCATCGCAAATACTCCAGACGGAACCAATATCAACGACCATTGCGGAGCGACGGCGCCGCATCTGCTTGGACAGACTGTGCTCCGTGAGGGCGCGGATCTTGGACTGAGCTTTGATGGAGACGCGGACCGCCTGATTGCCTGCGACCGGTTTGGCAACATCATTGATGGCGATGTGCTCCTCGCCCTCTTTGCCTTTGACCTGGATGATCGTTCACTTCTCTTGGACCATCGAGTTGTCACGACTGTGATGAGCAACCGCGGTCTCGTGCGCGCCCTTGGAGAGCGGGGTATATCGGTGATCGAAACCGGAGTCGGTGACCGAAACGTGACCGACGCGATGGATCTGAACGGAGCGGTGCTCGGCGGAGAACAGTCCGGACACATCGTTTTCCGTCGCAAGGTCCTCATCGGTGATGGTATGTACAGCGCGCTCAGACTGATCGAACTTGTCACCCGATCCGATGATGATCTCGCAGAGCTGGCGAGTCGCGCGTTGACACGCATGCCCCAGGTCGTTCACAATGTCGTCGTCGACGATCCGTCCCAGCTCGAGGCTCATCCGGCGATCTTTGCCCGGGCCGCGTCCCTCGAACCCTCGCTCGGGAGTTGGGGACGGATCTACATCCGCGCGAGTGGCACCGAGCAAAGGGTGCGGATCATGGTCGAGGGTGAAGATGTTGAGCAGGTCCGTCAAGTCGTCGATGACCTCATTGAGGTTGTCGAACGCGAGATGGCGCATCGATAGCAGCGTCTCGGTCCCGCTCTTTTGCGGTGACGGATCGGAACTGCCGGTCGGCGTTAGCCTGTAAAGACTATGTGCGGAATCATTGGACTGACTGGCTCGAGCGACACGTTGCGTCTTTTACGAGAGGGTCTTGAGAAGCTTGAGTACCGAGGGTATGACTCTGCAGGAATTGCGGTCGTCGATGGAGATGGAGGTGGCATTGTCCGGCACCGTTCCGCCGAGCGGGGCCGTGCGATCGTCGCACTCGGCGACCCCTCGCTCGTCTGGCCAGAGTCCTGTGGTGCAGGTATCGGTCATACGCGCTGGGCCACACACGGTGCACCGACCCACGACAATGCCCACCCCCACGCAGACTGCACCAAGGCGATCTCGATTGTCCACAACGGGATCATTGAAAATCACCGTGAGATCTCGGCGGCGCTGGTGGCCGAGGGGCATGCCATGTCGTCAGCGACAGACAGCGAGGTGGTTGCGCACCTGATCGAACGCGAACGCGCCAAGGGCCTTTCGCCAGTTGATTCAGTCCGAGCCGCGGTTAGAGAGCTGCGCGGGGACTTCGCACTCTGCGTGATCTTTGCCATCGAGCCCGACCTACTTATAGCCGCGCGCCGCACATCGCCATTGATCATCGGAAAAAGTGCATCGGTTGGCTACGTCGCGTCGGATATCGCGGCGCTGTTACCGATGACGCGCGACCTTTACGTGCTCGAAGACGATGAACTCGCCGAGATCCGTCCCGGAACGGTCCGTGTGACCGACCTAGTTGGAGTCCCTGTTGGGCTCGCGCCGTTTCATGTCACCTGGGATGTCGCGGCCGCGCAAAAGGGCGGATACGACGATTTCATGACCAAGGAGATGTACGAGCAGCCCGCGGCGGTCGCCAACACCCTGCTCGGACGTTTTGCGGACCGGGGCGAGACGGACTTCGAGGAGCTCTGTCTTGGTGCGGATCAACTCGCGGCCTTCGGGCGCGTGCTTTATCTCGCCTGCGGGTCGAGCTACCACGCGGCACTCAGCGCGAGTCTCGCCACGGAGCATTTTGCTCGCGTTCTTGCCTCTGCCGAGGTGGCGAGCGAGTTTCGCTATCGTGACGCGGTACTTGGGGGCGAGACTCTTGTTGTCGCGGTGAGTCAGTCCGGAGAGTCCGTAGACACGCTGCACGCACTTCGCGAGGCGAAACGCCGTGGGGCTACGACGATCGCGGTGACCAATGTCGTCGGGTCGGTGATGTCGCGCGAGGCAGATGCGGTTCTCTATACCCATGCGGGCCCTGAGATCGGCGTCGCCTCGACAAAGTGTCACCTTGCGCATATCGCATTGCTCGATGCATTCGCGTTGCATCTCGGTCACGTCCGAGGTGTGCTCGACGCGAGTGCGATGGCGACCGCGGCGTCGGCATTGGTTGGTACTCCTCGATTGATTACGCGCTGTCTCGACCGAGCTGATGAATATTTTGAGATCGCGGAGAAGTACGCGAACGTTAATGACTTCTATTTTCTCGGCCGTCGCACTGGGTACCCGATCGCGCTCGAAGGCGCCTTGAAGTTGAAAGAGCTTGCCTACGTTCGCGCCGAGGCCTATCCTGCCGGCGAGATGAAGCACGGGCCAATTGCCTTGATAGAACCAGGTGCGATCGTGGTCGTGGTCGCGACGCGCACCACACTGTGGGAGAAGGTGATGGCGAACGTCGAAGAGATGCGCGCGCGTGGAGCAACGGTGATTGCCGTCGCCGAGGAGGACGACTCGGAGACGGAATCGCTCGTCGATGCGGTATTGCGAGTTCCAAAGACAATGGAGTTCTGTTCACCGATCGTCGAGGTGGTTCCGCTGCAGTGTTTTGCCTACGCGATTGCGCGGGCGCGCGGACATGACCCGGACCGCCCTCGCAATCTCGCCAAGGTTGTGACCGTCGAATAGGTAACTACCACCCCCGTTTGCGCCACTTTGGGGGCTGTGGCAGGCAAGACGGCATTCAGCGACTATTTTTCACGCAATGATCGGTATCGGCATAGATGTGGTTGAGGTGCAAAGGTTCCGCGGCGCCCTCGAGCGCTGGCCCCGCCTCGTCGAGAGAGTCTTCACTCTTGCAGAGGTCGAATCGATCAGCGACAGAAGCGACCCCGTGCCCGGCCTGGCGGCCCGTTTTGCGGCCAAGGAGGCGACCATGAAGGCGCTTGGGGTCGGACTGTTTGATATCGGATTCCTCGAAATCGAGATCACCCGCAAAGGTTCGGGAGCGCCATCACTCAGTGTGAGCGGGCGCGCGAGACGACGTGCAGATGTCCTGTCCGTTGAGGAGCTCCATCTCTCGATGACCCATACGCAGCTCATCGCGTCCGCGGTGGTGGCTGTCGATGGATCGCGCTAGGAGCGACATCGCATGCAGCCGGTGGTCAGTGTCGAGCAGATGCAAGAGCTTGATGCCAGGGCAATCGCAACCGTCGGTCTTGACCGACTGATCGAACGCGCCGGATACGCGGCAGCGATGGTGGCACGACGGATGCTCGGCGGACTTTATGGCCGACGCATTGTGGTCATTGCCGGCAAGGGTCACAACGGCGACGACGGTCGGAGCTGCGCGCGCGTTCTCCGTTCACGCGGAGCCCAGGTGACCGTCTTTGGAGTCGCTGAAGCTCATTCAATGACGATCGACGCCGATCTGGTCATCGATGGCGCGTACGGAACAGGATTTCACGGAGACTATGTCGCGCCGAGGATTGTCGGCACGACGAAGGTGCTTGCGCTCGACATTGCGAGTGGAGTTGATGCAATGACGGGTGTCGCGGCCCAAGGAGCGGTGCGTGCCGATGTCACGGTGACCTTTGGTGCCTACAAACCGGGGCTGTTTTTCCATGATGGTCCGACCCATTCTGGTGAGATCGTGCTTGATCCGATCGGTCTCGAAGTCGATCTCGCCACCTGCTGGCTGATCGACCAGGGTGACGTCATCGAAGCCATCCCGCTCCGCCAGGCCGGTGCCCACAAATGGGATCACGCGATCCTTGTCCTCGCTGGCTCACCGGGAATGACCGGGGCCGCGCACCTGTGTGCGCTTGGGGCACTACGCGCAGGAGCGAGCATGGTCCGTCTCGGCGCCCCGGGCGTTTTGGCGACCGACTATGACCTCACCGAGGCGGTCTCACTTTCGTTCCCACTCAAAGGGGCGGTCGCAGCTATCAGCCATGAACTTACGAGATGCCGCGCTCTTGTGGTCGGACCCGGGCTCTCGCTCGATCGCGCGATCCTGGCCGTCGCGCGCAAAGTCATCTTTTCCGTCACCGAACTCCCCATCGTCGTCGATGCCGATGGGCTGAGTGCGCTCGGATCGATCGGGGGCGATCGACCTCCGTTGTTCGCGCACAATCCAAATGTCATTGTCACGCCCCACGACGGTGAGTTTGCCCGACTCTTTGGCCGGCCCCCTGGTGTTGACCGGATCGGTGATGCGAACGAGCTCGCTCAGAGACTCGGCGGGGTGGTTTTGCTTAAGGGTCCGACCACGATCGTCGCGGGTGGCGATGGTGCGGTGTTCTTGATCAATTCGGGTTCCAGCGCGCTTGCCACCGCGGGCACCGGAGACGTTCTCAGTGGGGTGATAGGTGCGCTGCTGGCGCGCGGCGTAGAGCCAGTGCATGCCACGGCAATTGCCGCCTATCTTCACGGTCGGGCGGGTCGCCTTTACCAGGGGGAGGGTCTCATCGCATCGGATCTCCCGGCATTGATCGCGCGGCTCTTCGGATCGATCGAGGATCCAGTCCGGGCTCGGGGAGAGGAGACGTCGCCGAGGTGAGGTGCCCGGATGAGCGGTGAAGCTCGCCCTGCGGCGATCTTTCGCCCAGCGTGGGCGGAGATCGACTGTGGTGCACTTGCACACAATGTCAAGACGTTGCTCGACCATGTCGCTCCAGCCGAGCTGTGCGCGGTAGTCAAGGCCGATGGATACGGCCATAGCGCAGTCGTCGTCGCCGAGGAGGTGTTGAAAGCCGGTGCGACGCGTCTCGCTGTTGCATTGGTGGAGGAGGGTCTGATGCTGCGGGAGGCCGGCATCGAGGCGCCGATCCTGATGCTTTCGGAACCACGGCCAGAGTCGATGCTGACTTGTGTCTCGAGTGGGATCACCCCGACGCTCTATTCGATGGACGGCATCATCGCCGCGCACAACGCGGCGCGAGTTGTTGGAGATCGCGTCGGCGTGCATCTCAAGATCGACACCGGAATGCACCGCGTTGGCGTCGACCCTCAGGATGCACTTGCCCTGGCGCGTCTCATTATCGACGGCGGCGATCTCGATCTTGAAGGTATCTGGACACATCTGAGTGTCGCAGATGCTCCTGAAGATCCCTATACCGATGTCCAAATCGCCCTGTTTGACGCCACGTTGAATGCACTCAAGGCGTATGGAATCACCGCTCCGATCCATCATCTTGCAAACAGCGCCGCGGCGATTACCCGCCCGGATGCGCGTCGGGACTGGGTGCGCAGCGGAATCGCGCTGTACGGCTATCTTCCGGCGCCGCAGCTCAGGGGGACCCTTCGCGAGGAGTTGGAGCCGGTGCTCTCGTTGAAGGCCCAGGTGAGTTTCGTGCGGCCGCTCGATGCAGGCGAGCGACCGAGTTATGGGAGAAGGCGCGAGCTTGCCGTCCCGAGCGATATTGCCGTCGTACCGCTTGGTTATGCGGACGGTCTGCCGCGCCTGCTCGGGGAGACTGAGGGTGAGGTGCTCATCCGCGGACGACGGCGACGCATCATCGGCAGCGTGACGATGGATCAGATCATGGTCGACTGCGCAAGCTCTGGAGAGATCGCGGTCGGTGACGAGGCCGTTCTACTCGGTCGGCAGGGGAGCGAATCTATCAGTGCTGAGGAGTGGGCGGAACGGGCCGGAACCATCTCTTATGAGATCCTCTGCGCGATCGGGCCACGGGTTCCGCGAGTCGTGGTGCATGGTCGTCCATCCTGAGCGCGCAGCATCGCCAAAGCTGGAGATTCTCCGGCTCGAGGCGGAGAGATGTGTCGCCTGCGTGCTCAGTACGACGCGTTCAAGGGTCGTCTTTGGATCGGGGAGCCCCTCAGCGAGATTGATGTTCGTCGGCGAGGCACCCGGTCGCGAGGAGGACCTCTCGGGACTCCCGTTCGTCGGCCGCTCCGGGCAGCTCGTGGTGGAGCTCCTTGGCGAGGAGTTCGGGATCGGGCGCGAGGCGTGCTACATCGCGAATGTGGTCAAATGTCGCCCTCCGGCGAACCGTAATCCAAGGCCGGCCGAGATTGGGAGCTGTGCACACTTTCTCGAGCGTCAGATCGCCCTGGTCGCTCCCGCGCTGGTGATGACGCTCGGCAACGTCGCGACGCGCGCGCTTCTCGCGAGACGAGAGGGAATCTCCGAGCTTCACGGGAGGGTCATCGAACGCGACGGATACCAAGTGCTCCCGACCTTCCACCCGGCCGCGGCATTTCGCTCTCCAAAAAGTGTGCTCGATCTGATGCGAGCCGACTTCCGCCGCGGAGCGCAATTACTCGGTGGTACTCGAAGATGACGGTCGAGACCGTGCTTGCCGAGCTGTCACTTGCCGATGAGGGCGATACGCGAGCGCTTGGCGCGTTGGTCGCGTCCGAGATCCGCGAGGGCGAGACCGTGATTCTGAGTGGAAGTCTCGGCTCCGGGAAGACGACATTCGTCAAGGGCTTCGTCCAGGCGCTCGATGCGGACATCGAGGTGACGAGCCCAACGTTTGCATTGTGTCACCGCTACGAATGCTCGCCACCGGTGGCTCACGTCGACTGCTGGCGCATGAAGGACGAGCTTGAACTCGAAGATCTCGTCCTCGATGAGTTGCAAGAAGATGGCTGGGTTGCTTTGGTCGAGTGGGGTGAGCGGTTCTCCGGCCGCTTCGCCCCTCCGCTTTTACATGTGTTGCTTTCAACTGAAAGAATCCATCGCATCGCGCGGCTCAGTTCGAGCGATCCGCGTTGGATTGGCCGAGCCGAGGTGCTGAACCGGGCATGTCGCGAGATCGGTGAAAAGAGGTGCTGATCCTCGCGCTCGAGAGCGCAACGATCGGCGTCGGGGTAGCCGTTGTCAACGAGCATCGGGTATTGGGCGCGAAGAGCAAGCTCTCGGGAAGGCTTTCAACCGAGACGCTTCATCCGTTGATTGAAAGCGTGATGGACGGTACCGGCATCACGATGGGCGCGCTCGACGCAATCGCGGTCGATATCGGACCCGGACTCTTCACCGGACTGCGGGTCGGAGTCACCACGGCAAAGACGCTTGCATTCGCGCTCGGCATTCCTCTCGTCGGACTGACCTCAACGAGGTCGCTTCTGGCGCGGAGTTCAAACGAGTCTGCCCGATCGATTGCAGTCATCGACATGCGACGGTCCGAGGTCCTCTACGCCAGCGATGACGCTCCGGACTCGATGTCACTTTTAGAGCCCCGGGAATGTGTGGAGCATCTTCGTTCGCATCCGGAATTGTTTGGAGCGCGCGTCGTCGGAGATGGAGTGTTCCGCTACCCCGAGATCTTCGAAGAGATCATCCGCGCGCATGGTCTTGTCGTCGGGAGCGAGTTCGAGCGCTTTGTCGATGCGGGGGTACTCGGCATGCTTGCAATACCCGAGTTGATCGCCGGCGCAGGGGTCGCGGCCGCCGATCTTGAGCCGCTCTATCTGCGCGAGCCAGATGCGAAGAGCAATTGGAGCACGCGTGGCGCTGCAAATAAGGCCCTACGTTGAGATTCAGGCGACGCGATCGCACATCGCGGCACGCGATCACGGTTGAGTCGATGCGGAATGCGAACCTCGATGAGGTGATTGCGATCGAGCGGTCGGTGTTCAGCGCGCCGTGGTCGCGCTCGCTCTATCGAGAGGAGCTCGCGATCGTGGACTCGAGGAGATACCTCGTCGCGCTCGATCATGGAAGCGTCATCGGCTATGTCGGACTGATGTTGATTGTGGATGAGGCGCACGTGACAACCATTGCAGTCGACGTGGCACACCAGGGACGCGGCATTGGAAAGCTGCTGCTCTATTCGATCCTCGAGGAGGCGATCTCACTTGGAGCCTCCTCGGCGACGCTCGAGGTGCGTGTTTCGAACAAGCATGCCCAGGCGCTCTATCACCAGTTTGGTTTTGTTCCGGCGGGAATCAGGAGGAACTACTACGCCGAGGTCAACGAGGATGGGCTTGTGATGTGGGCCCATGACCTCCAAGGCGAGGAGTCGAGGTTGCGACTTTTCGCGGTCAAAGAGGCACTCGAGGCGCGAGCACTCCTGATACGCACAGCTGACACCACCAGAGGTATTCGATGAGCTCGGTTGCTCGAGGTACGCGGACGGGAGATCTTCTTCTTGCAATCGAAAGTTCGTGTGATGAGACCGCCGTGGCGATCTTGCGTTCGGGCACCGAAACCGTTGCATCGGTGGTCGCGAGTCAGATTGATCTGCATCGCGCCTACGGAGGTGTCGTTCCTGAACTCGCATCGCGCGCCCATCTTTCGTTGATCATTCCGCTTCTTGAAGAGGCGCTCAACGAGGCAGGTTGCGATCGTACGGGACGGTCCAACGATGGCTCTGATGCGATCAGCGCGGTTGGTGCCACCTATGGACCGGGATTGATCGGCCCCCTCCTTGTCGGTGTCTCCGCCGCGAAGTCGCTCTCGCTCGCCTGGGATGTCCCCTTCGTTGGTGTCAACCATCTCGAGGCACACCTTTACGCTGCGTTGCTCGAGGACCCGGAGATGAGTTTTCCGGCGGTCGTGCTGCTCGTCTCGGGCGGCCACACCCTGCTCGTTTCGATGCAGGCCCCGGGGCGCTATTCGGTGCTGGGATCGACCGTCGACGATGCAGCCGGCGAGGCGTTTGACAAGGTGGCGAGATACCTTGGCCTCGGCTTTCCGGGGGGGCCGGCGATCGAATCGGCCGCCGCATCGGCTGGCACCGACGACGTTCTCGCCGGACCGCTGCGCTTTACTCCGCCGATGCTCCATGACGGCCTCGATTTCTCCTTTTCCGGCCTCAAGACCGCGGCCGTGCAGCATGTCGACGCACACCCGGACGCATCGAGTGCGGTTGTCGCAGCCGCGTTCCAGGCGAGCGTGGTCGAGGTCCTCGTCACAAAGACCGAGCGGTCTGCCGATCTGGTATCGGCGCATTCGATCTGTCTGGCAGGCGGGGTCGCGGCGAACGGACCGTTGCGCGAGGCGATGGTGGCGATGGGCGAACGCAGCGGTCGGCGGGTCTACGTGCCCTCGCGGGCGATGTGCACGGACAATGCAGCGATGGTGGCCGCAGCTGCCTTCTACCGCCTTCACGCTGACGGGCCCTCGTCGCTCGGACTTGGAGCGGTGCCCAATCTTGCCTTTCCCACCCACGAATAGGCCAATTTTCCTGCCCGAAAAGAAAACTCGCAGTCGGTGTTGCCGAGTGCCAGCCGTTTGGCTAACATTGGCACTCCAAAGGTCAGAGTGCTAATGAAGCCATAGGAGGCCTCAGAAATGAAGTTGCAACCACTAGACGACCGGATCGTCGTTCGCCCAA
>DATKRV010000092.1:0-13570 GCA_035532075.1 Acidimicrobiales bacterium
ACGCTGGTTCCCAGTAAGTCGCAGGACATATGGGCTCTTTCTTGGCATAGTCACCCCTCTCAGGGATAACTATACGATACCGAGATGTGAAGATTACGTGATCGTAATTACGTGCTGGTATTTATGGGCTGGGGTACTTAGGCTAGGAAAGTACCTCCAACTTTGCTACGGTCGACGCATGGCTATTGACTCCCAGTTCCAGCCGGCCGCCGACCATTCGAGCTCGGATGAGTTCCTCGCGAGTTCCCTGCGGATGGTTGTCATGCGCCTTGCGCGTCGACTTCGGGCGGAACGCAGCGATGAAACACTTGGGCTTTCACAGATGAGCGCGCTGTCATCACTCATGCACGGTCCGCTCTCACCAACCTCGCTCGCTCAGGCCGAGCGGATCCAGCCACCATCGATGACGAGGGTCATCACCGCACTCGAGGCGCGCGGGCTGATCAAGCGCGAAGAGCACGAAACCGACAAGCGCCAGTCCGTGATCGCGATTACCGAAGCCGGACGCAAGATCGTCGAAGAGGACCGAGTGCGCCGGAAGGTCTGGCTGGTCGAGATTCTCGACACGCTCGAAGAAGGTGACCGTCACGCGCTCCGCGCGGCGCTTCCCATCCTTGAGCGAATTACCAACTCCTGATCGACGCGCGAATGACCGCGAGTAGCACCAGAACGAAGAGGAGAAGATGACACGGCTCGCGATTCTCGATGATTACCAGAACGCGGCGGGTCGGCTCGTCGATTGGTCACAGCTTGGCGAGGCCGTCGAGGTCGTCATCTTTCACGAAAGACTTGTCGGCGACGCGCTGATCGAGGCGCTCGGAGGATTCGACATCATCGTGGTGATGCGCGAGCGCACCGTGTTCTCGAAAGCAGTACTCGAACGCCTCCCGCGACTCCGATTCATCGCCACCAACGGCATGGCCAACGCGGCGATCGACCTTGTGGCAACCAAGAACCTCGGGATATTGGTTTCGGGAACGACGAGCGGACTCAACTCGACGGTCGAGATGACCTGGGCGCTGATCCTCGCAGCCATCAAAGGAGTCCCGCGAGCAGATGCCTCGGTACGGTCTGGTCACTGGCAGGGAGATCTCCCCCGTGACCTTGCGGGAGCAACACTTGGCCTCGTCGGACTTGGACGCCTTGGCAGCGCCATGGTACCGATCGCAAAGGCGTTCGCGCTGAATGTCATTGCCTGGAGCCAGAACCTCACCGCGAGGCGAGCGGACGAGGTCGGCGTCGAGGTCGTCACCAAGGCCGACCTGATGCAAGAGAGCGACATCATCTCGATCCACCTTCGTCTGAGTGCACGGACAACCGGACTGATTGGACGACCTGAATTTGCGCTGATGCGACCACATTGCGTGCTGGTCAACACCAGCCGCGGGCCGATCGTCGATGAACCGGCAATGATCGAGGCGCTCAGCAGGCGACAGATCGGCGGTGCCGGTCTCGATGTCTATGACCAAGAGCCTGTCGTGCCCGGCCACCCGCTCACGAAACTTGAAAATGTCGTGCTCTCCCCCCACCTCGGCTACGCGAGCGAGGCAAACCTCCGCGCATATCTCACCGCCTCACTCGAGAACGTTGTCGCGTACCTCGATGGAGCGCCGAGACAACTGCTCGGCGGGGACGCCGCGTCGCCCTGAATGCGCTATGGCTGGTTCGCTGGACGATGTGGCGCCCTCCGCTGGCGGCGCACGATGATCCACGTGACGATCGCAAAACCGATCGAGATCACTGCGAGGACGATATGGACGAGCCGAAAGCCGATTCCGTGGGTGTGGTCCGTGAGCATGTTCTTGACCAGCACCGCCCACACCCAAACCGCCCAGATCACCGAGGCACGCAGAACCGTGGCAGATTTCAGATCCATTTCGACATGCTAGACACCCGAGACGCCCTCTGGAATCGACAACATGATCGTCTCCCAGCCGCGGTCTGGAAATCCCGCCGACTCTGCAACTGCCGCCGACCCAACATTGTCACGACGATGCATATAGGTGGCTACGCCACCGATCGAATAGACATACTCACTCGCCTGGGCAACGAGTTCGCGTGCGTAGCCGAGATTTCGATGGCTCGGTTCCGTGGTAATCGCCAATTCAAACGCGAGATCGTCGTGCCGCTTGCAGCCGACTCCCGCGGCGTACCGACCATCACGATCGAAGGCGACCAACACCCTCGCATTGAATAGCCGCAGCCATTCGGGAACAACCGGATTGTCGGGATCAAACCATTCACCGCGAGATTGATGGGCGACGAGTTGCTGGTGATAACGGAAGACTCCGCGGCGCAATGTCGCGCCCTCGTCCCCGGCGACCTGTGCGATCCCCTGCTCGAGCGCCGCAAGACCGCCCTTACCCACCAGGTCACGGATCGCCTCGTAATACCGGCTGGCAACCGATATCACCGTCGACTCAGGAGACGAGACGCCGATGAACGGCCGCAGTCGACCATCCCAGCCGGGCTCCTCCCGATACGTCGAAGTCGTTACCGTGACCCCTCCGTCGTCGGGCCACGATCCCAGCCAGTTCCGCAGATGATTCTCAAGTCGCTCGGTCGAGACCTCGGCGATGTCGAGCGCGAACACCTCGCGGGTGGCGCCGCGATCTTCGTCGGTGACCATCTCCCTACCCTACCCGCGTCGAGAGAATTTCAATTCCTATCGGTACCAAGGTTCTCCGGTGCCAGTGGCTGGTAGATCTTTTGCCAGTTCGGCTTCGACGGTGTGCTGATCGCTGCAGGACCAATCGCAAAAACGCGAAGGAGATTGAGCGTCATGGCCTCAATCTTGGAGGCCGCGGGGCCAACACCGAAAGAGAGCAGGCCCGGAAGATGACCTGCACCGCTCCACATCGCGGTGACGAAGTCCGCGGTTCCCGAATCGAACACGCCCCCGCCAAGGGGTGTTGTGTAATAGGTCATGTCGGAATACCCCGATACGCCCAGCGTCGGGGAGTGCGCGAGGATCTGCACATTCTCAGGACAGATTCTTGGTTCGAAGGCGTCGAACTCGGAGCCGATGACACCCCGCACTCGGCTGTGCCTGTTGAGATGCATCTCGCGAAACACAAAAGCAGAGGGGTCATAGACACGAAGGTCGCCGGTTGCGCCAAAATCTTGATACATCGCCCCGACGAACTGACTCTCGGGCGTCTGGTCCGGCGTCGTCGCCCAGGAGACCCCGGTCGCGAGCCATGGAGTGCTCCGATAGACCGGATCCGCCAGATAGTCCTTGTAACAGATCACCTCGCGACGCGGACCAAGACCAGAACTACCAAAGCGAATCTGGCGATAGCACGCGTTCGCACCGAGAAATGCGACATTCAATCCTTTGAGCAGTTCGCCCTGAACGCCATACCGCATCTGCCACGACCAGTACTCATCATGGCCGAGGCTGACGAGGACACGGTGTTTTGCGAGCAGCCCTGGCCGTTCATCGATATCGACGTTCGTCATATAGGCAAGGTCGAGACCGTGTCGCTCCGCCAGATAGAGAAAGGGGAATTCATTGCCGAGCCAGTCTCCCGAACCATTGGCATCAGGGTTGGCGTAGGGACGATCAAACGACACCACCCGGGATCGGCTTTCGTACTCACTCAGCCCGTTGATCCGTGTGCCGCCATACAGGCTATAACCACCCCAATGGTTGTACGCCTGCCACGTCGTCACCGAATTCTGCATGACGATTGCCGCCCTGCTCGCATCATCGCGAACCGTCACGGGAATGAAATGCGCCCTTCCCGAACTTGCGCTGAGCCGAATGAGATAGTTCCCCGGTGGCCAGGCATCGGTGACGGTGAATCGATACGAACGCCTCCAACTGCATTCGACCCGGTTGATTCCGGGAGTGAAGACGGGATCTGGCTGCACATATCCCGGGAGATCCTTCGTGCTCGCGATCAGGCGTGCGCCGAACCCGGCGTAATAACCCATGCGATATACCTCTGCGCGAAAGGTGCTTGCGCGGGTATTGACAAAGATCGAGAGCTCCTCGCCAGGTACAACACTGACCCGATCCGCAAAACCTTCAATGGAGGCGCGCGAGGGATGCGCCTTGGAATCAATCACCCAATCGAACGTTCCCTGGCGCGCGTTCTCCGCCACCACCCAAGAGGCAACCGGTAAACCATCAACAAGCGACACCGGTCGACGAGCTTTCCTGCGACGCGACGGCGATACTGGCCGCTTGGTTATCACCGCCCGGCCGCAGGCACCGAGAAGATCGGGAAGCGCCGCCAACGATGCAACAGCGACGAAGCGCTGAAGGAATGTGCGGCGATCCACGATGCGATCGTAGGCCGAATTTTCCGTCACACGCGAGATGTCCGGTGAGGTCGAAACGACATCAGATGTCCGTCAACTCTGTGGGTGAGACAACCGACACCGCGCCAGAGGCGATGAAGTCTCGGGGTACCCGCCGAGATTCTGACCGCGCCGAATGGGTTATCTGTAACCCGCTGGCGCGCGACGCGCATTGCGTCTCGGAACCGAGAATGCTCAGACGACGATGCTCGATCCGCTTCGCAATCAACCTCTCGTCCTGATCCGCGAGAAACTCGACCCTCACGCGAGGATGATGGTCAGGCAAAATCTCATATCTTTAGCTGCGTGAGGACCCCGCACAACTCGAGATGTGCTTGGTCGAGAGAACCAGAGCAGCATCGCGAATGATCTGTTTTCTTGAGATCGTCCCTTTCGCTACCGCAAAGCGTATTGCCGATACGATCTCCGCGGTTGTACGTGCCAGATCAATGGTACTTGCGTTGAACAACACCATGTCAGCCCCCGCGATCAGCGCGTCGACCGCCGCAACCCCAAGTGGATAATGGGCATGGGTGATGGCAACGGCCGAGAGCGAGTCGGTGAGGACAAGGCCACGAAAGTGCAGACGCCCGCGAAGCTCTTTCGTAATCACGACCCGTGAAAGCGATGCAGGCGTCCGCGAGAGCCCCGGAACGATCGCATTCGATACCATGATCGCCGGAATACCCGCAGTGATGGCGCGTTCGAAAGGAACGAGCCCGGCACGTTCAACGCTCTTCCAGGGCTGTGTGCTCGCGGCCATAAGGTCGGTATTTCCCTCGGCGCCGCCAAGTCCTGGGAAGTGCTTGAAGACCGGAATGACACCTGCGCGCTCAAGGCCAGTCGCAAAGGCAAGCGCGTCACGAGTTGCGGTCTTGGTGTCGCCGCTGAATGAGCGCGTGCCATCGGCATTCGTTGCGCTCGGTCCAGGACGCGCGTCGATATCGGCCACCGGCGCGAGATCCATGGTCAGGCCAAGGTGTCGCATCGAAACGCCGAGCCCGAGGGCGAGATGCTCGATTGCCGATGGCGTCATCGTTGCCCCCATCGTCCTCGCGCTCGGAAAATCGGAAATCACGGGCCAGAGCTGCTGGACCGCTCCCCCCTCCTCGTCGGTCATCACGAGAGGGTCGATCCCATCGGGCGCACCCTTGAGCGCAAGGGAAACCTGTTGTTGGAGGGTAACTGGAGGAGAACCGGTAAGAATCAACCCACCGACGCCGGCCGCGATCTCTCCCTTCGCCGCGGCAAGTTCCGACTGATCGACCGGAATCACGATGAGCTGTTCGATGAGCCGGCTCAGACTCCACCCGCTCAATAACGCTTGGGAGCCACAGACCCTCGGCGACGGTGCATATTGCGTTGACCCATTCGCCCGCGCACCCAAATCAAGCATTGGTAGCACGGTCGAACAAAGTGCGATCGCCATCGCCGTGACCGCGCGTCTGCGAAGCACGGCGTAGCAGCTCATCGTCGCGTCGTCGTGACAATCGTGTGGAGCTCGGAGAAGATCTCGATCAGACGCGGAAGCTGGTACTGCGCCTGGAGACCACTCGGATTGGGAAGGACGAAGACCTTACTGGAGACCGGTGAATCTGGCTGAAGTCCGATCTTCGCCTTTTGATCGAATGCGATCATATAGGCGCCAATACCGAGTATCGCGAGTACGCGCGGCCGATAGCGCTGAACTTTTTTGACCAACCGCGCGGCGCCCTCGTGAAGCTCGTCGCGTGAAAGCTCATCTGCGCGCGCGGTTGTCCTCGGAACAAGATTCGTAATCCCGATTCCGAGTGCAAGCAGCGAGCGATCTTCGTCAGGACGAAAAACGCGATCGGTGAAGTTCGCCCCGGCCAACGCCTTCCAGAAACGATTCCCCGGCCGGGCGAAGTGGTGTCCGACAGCACCGGAATAGAGACCGGGGTTGATCCCGCAAAAGAGCACCTGCAGATCCTTCGCGATGACATCGCGAAGGATCGTTCCCGAAGCACTTTGGAGTTGCTGCTTCGTGGGTCGCTCAGGGCGTTCGACCGACTTCGCCATCCCCCACCCCGCATTCCCCGCCGGAACCCTCACTCGAACCGGACGCAGATTATTTTTCGATACGAGCTATAGATGATTGTTCAGTCGGCTGAACACCGCGCGACTGTTGTCTTCATAGATCTTCTGACGATCTTCGTCGCTCAGCGCGGTGATCTGGTCGACATAGCGCTTCGTGTCGTCATAGTAATGACCAGAGCGGGGATCTATTCCGCGTACCGCGCCGACCATCTCGGAGGCAAAGAGAATGTTGTCGACCGGTACGACTTTGAAGAGGCACTCCATGCCGGGCAGGTGATACACGCAGGTATCGAAGTACACGTTCTGCAACATCGATTCTTCGAGAGGTGCACGGCCGTTGTCTTGCGCGAGTCCGCGGTAACGACCCCAGTGATAGGGCACCGCTCCACCTCCGTGAGGGACGATCATCTTCAACGTCGGAAAGTCCATGAACAGATCCGACATCAGCATCTGCATGAACGACGTCGTATCCGCATTGAGATAGTGCGCGCCGGTCATATGAACAGCCGGGTTACATGATGCACTCACGTGCACCATTGCCGGCACATCAAGTTCGACCATCTTTTCATAGAGTGGGTAAAACGAAGGATCTGTGAGAGGCGGATCCTGCCAGTACCCGCCCGACGTGTCCGGCGTGAGATTGCAGCCGATGAAGCCGAGTTCGTTGACGCAGCGCTCGAGTTCAGGAATCGATTCCTTTGGAGTCGATCCTGGCGACTGTGGCAGCTGGCAGACACCGACGAAGTTCTTCGGATACAAATTGACAACGCGATAGATGAGGTCGTTGCTGACCTCCGCCCAACGCTGGCTCATCGCGGGACTACCGATGTGGTGCGCCATGGCGCTCGCCCGAGGAGAGAAAATCGTGACATCGGTACCGCGCTCTGCCTGCAGTTTCAGCTGTGCGGACTCGAGGCTCTCGCGGATCTCGTCATCGGTGATTGTCGGACGCCCAGGATCACCCGAGTCTCCGAGTTCGATCTGACGTCTGCGCCATTCCCAAAGTGATTCCGGAGCGGTCGTATAGTGACCGTGGCAGTCAATGATCATTCTGGCCTCACAGGTTCTCAGTCAGCGTCGCCTGCGTGCGGCGCTGCGTGTTGATTTGGAGCATCGTAGAACGATACCGGTCTCATCGACCGCCGACCAATGGAAGCGCGGAATCGACCCGCGAGCAAAGTCACCGCTTCTGGTAGCGTGAAAACGCTGATGATTGGCGTGTGTTGGCAGGCAGTGACCCTCGCTAAATGCCCTCCCGGGGTCGCTGCCCTCGCTGTCTCTCGGCACGGCGCGATCAGACGAACGATGGCTATCAAGGAGACCGAATGAGTGAGATTCCTCGACTTAACGGAGTAATACGCGCCCTTGAGCAGGGCACCCAGGCGTTCGCCGCGTTCGCGAATGCCGACGTCGAGACTGCACTTGCCTTTTCGACGACGAAGTACGACGGGATTGTGCTGGAGATGGAACACAACCCGTGGGACATCCGAGCACTGCGCGATTCACTGCAGTACCTACTCAACCGCGGTCAGATCGTAAAATCTGCCTCCGTCGCGCCCCCGGTTACCCCAATCGTGCGCGTGCCGGCAAATGGTGCGGAGAGGTCACAGTGGCACGCGAAGCAGGCGCTCGATCTCGGCGCATATGGCATCGTCTGGCCACATATTGCAACGGTCGAAGAGGCAGAAAACGCGGTCGCCGCCTGTCGTTACCCGCGACTGTCCACAGCGCCGCTGTACAGGCCAGAGGGTCTTCGCGGAGATGGGCCCACCGCAGCCTGTCGCTACTGGGGAATCTCCCAGCAGGAGTACTATGAACGGGCAGACGTCTGGCCGCTCAACCCGGTGGGTGAGATCCTCGTGATCTTGATGATCGAAGACACGACGGGCATCAACAACCTCGACAAGATCCTCGGCGAGGTTCCCGGCATTGGTGCGCTGTTGATCGGCGAAGGAGACCTCAGTCAGGAACTCGGCTTCCCGAGACAGTATGAGCACCCGATGGTTCTTGAGCACATGGCGCAGGTTCGGGAGATCGCAGCCCGTCACAGCATCCCCGTCGGGCACCCACACGTTGGAGTCGACAACCTCGAGCGAGTCATTGCAGAGGGTTACCGCCTGCTCATGCCCGCACCTGTACGCACGTACGCCGGGCTCGAGATGGGTCTCAAACTGACGGGCCGCGCGTAGTCTCCTGAGCGCCTCGCGTTGCTCGAACCTTGAGCGCGATGTCAGTCACTGCCGACGAGCCGATCCGCCTCTTCGGGACGGTATCGACGAACTGCTTCGTGGTTTGTTGAGTCCGCTCCCATGTAAATGCCCCGCTCCCATACCCGCTTGAGAGGGTCCACGACATCAAGTGTCATCGACCCAATGCGCTCGATGTCGATGGTCACGCGTTCGCCGTCTTGGAGCGGACCGAGTCCCTCGTGATTGGTTCCGCAGGAGATGAGATCACCCGAGTACAAGGTCATGACCGTCGTCGCGAACTCGATGAGTTCGGGGACTGCGTGTTCCATGTCATCGGTGTGGTAGTTGTGCCGAAGCTGGCCATCGTCGAAGAGCTGCACACGGAGGTCGTTCGGGTTGGGGATTTCGTCTGCGGTCACGATGCACGGCCCGATGGGACAGAAGGTATCAAACGATTTTCCGAGCCAGCTGCCGCTTTTCCATGTCGACCGGCCGTCGCCCCTCGCCGAGACGTCGATCAGACAGGTGTAGCCAAACACCGCTCGCCTCCAGTCGGCCCGACGGACCGATTTCGCGGGACCCTTGATCACCACCGCGAGCTCCGCCTCGTGCATGAAGATCCACGGCTCATCAAAGTCTGGAAGCACAATGGTTCCGCCGGGCCCAACCACAGCATCGGGATTTTTCAAAAACATGTTGAGCGGCCGTGGCTCTCTCTGAGCGTGCTCCCAGTAGTTCCCGATGCAGCCAAGCACCTTGCCCGGTCGGGGGATCGGGGCAAGGAGTCGAACCTCAGTGAGCGCGGTCGGGATCTTGGCGAAGAGATGCTCGTCGATCTGGTCTCGCAGCGCGTCAAATCCGTCGATCAACGCCTCCAGCGCCGCCTGTGGGGATGAAGAGAGGGGCAGCAGATCACCGATCCCGACGACACCATCTCCCGCGAGAACGCCAGGCTGTATCCTGCCCGCTGACTCGAATACGACGATCTTCACCACTACCCCCTTCGAAACAGATCGAAACAAACCTGTGCAACATGTTAGGGATCTCGCAGATATCCCGCCCAGATGGCGATTTCCAGTTTTGGCGCGATACGAAACTTGCCCTGATGAACTAGGGTTCGCACATCAAACGCTCTTCAATTCGCGATCGCCTCCCCCCGCTCGTCGTCTCACCACGAGGAGATGGACACTCAGGTTATGCACTGATCTTTCCGCCCCCGCGGCTGATTGTGCTGCACGCGATTCCAATCGTCTTCGAGGGTATCCTCGGTCCGCTCGCCGTCTTTTACCTCTCGCTCACGACACTTGGATTTCGCGCCGCGCTGATTGCAACACTCGTCTGGTCCTATGGCGCAATGCTTCGCCGCGTCGTGCGCGGTGACCGGATTTCGACGCTCCTGATTCTCGGATCGGTGCTCCTCGGGATCAGGACCGGAATCTCTTATGCAACGAAGAGCAGCGTCTTCTATTTTGCCCAGCCCCTCGCCGGAGCGGTTGTCATCTCGTTCGTGTTAATCGCGACCGCGATCATTCGTAGACCCTTCACGCAACGCTTTGCGCACGACTTCTGTCCACTCTCTCCAGAGCTTCTGGAACTGCCGCGCATGCACCAGTTCTTCGTGCGCGTCTCCTATCTCTGGGCTGCGACACTGCTTGTGAACTCTGGGGTAGTGCTGTGGCTTTTGTTAAATTCATCACTGCGCGCGTTTGTGCTTGAGCGCTCCGCCGTCACATGGGGAACGACGGCCATCGCGATCACACTCTCCATACTTGGATTCACAAGAACGCTGAGAAATGACGGAGTGCACGTCTCCTGGGCGGACCGGCCCAAGGTTCCCATCGTCGTCGGCTAGGACATCTCGTCGTCGGCTACAGCATCGAGCCCGCGCGGACTAACTTGAATCTCGAATAGACGAGAGCAAGGGAGAGCTCCGGTGGGAGGACACGGCAATATCCACACTCCTCCCGGGGATTCGCAGAAAATCAATGAATGGTCGATTCCAACCTCTGAAAAATCCCCGGCAACGCCGCCGTCGCCTCCACTAGATGTTGACACCGACGTTTTGGCGCTGTCAGGCGATCCTGCGAGATGGAAGATATTCACCATCGTTGGATTTGCGCTATTTATGTCCTCACTCGACCTGACGATCGTCGGCACCGCACTCCCGGCAATCCATCGCTCGCTTCATTCGCCGATCAATTGGACAGCGTGGACCATCACGGCCGCGACGCTCGGAACCGTTGTCATCATGCCGATCGCGGGAGGAATCAGCGATCAGTACGGGAGAAAGCGCGTATTCATCGCCTCCGCTGCGCTGTTCACCGTTGCCTCATTGGCGTGCGGCTTCGCGGGAAACATCTACCTCCTCGTGATATTGCGTGCGCTCCAGGCACTTGGAGGCGGGGCCTTCATGCCATCCGCAACCGGGATCGTGGCAGACAGTTTCGGACCAAACCGTGACCGGGCAATCGCGATGTTCACCAGCATCCTCCCTGCCGGGGCAATCGCGGGGCCGGTACTCGGCGGCGCATTCGTGACGTACTGGTCGTGGCGCGGCATCTTTTTCATCAATGTTCCGATCGGAATCGCCGTGATTGCCTTCGCGGTCCATTACCTTCCGAAATCGTCTCGACGGCACGCGGAGAACCTCGATTACTACGGCATCTTTCTGCTCGGTTCGACGGTGCTCGTCGCGATGTACGCGGTCGCCCTCCTCGGCGAGCAACACCCCGGTATCGGGTCTCCAAAAATCATCGGAGTGTTGATCACTGCCTGTCTTCTCGCGCTGGCATTTGCAAGAAACACACTGCGCAACCCGAATCCAATCGTCCCGCTTTACCTGCTCAAAGGTAGGGCGTTCCTCGTCATGGACCTCGTCAACCTCATCTACGGTGCAGCCGTGCTCGGACTCGGGGCGCTGGTGCCGCTCTATGCCGAGGACCGATTCCACATTGCACCGCTCCAGGCCGGGACCGTGCTAGCCGCGCGCGCTCGGGACCATCGCCGTCGCCGGCATTTCCTCATTCTTGCTGCGGAGAACCGGTTTTCGTCTGCCGATGATCGTCGGCATGACCATCATTGCCCTCGGAAGCGCGATGATGTTCTTCAGACCTTCGGGAATCGGACCATTCGTCTGGCTCTCGCTGACGACCGGTCTCACCGGGATTGGCATGGGAGCGGCAATGCCGGCGGCGAACAACGCGACCCTCTCGTTTGCCTCCGAAGACATTGCCGCAATCACGGGCATGCGCGGCATGTTCCGCTCGATCGGCTCGATCGTCGCGGTCTCGGTCATGACGGCAATCGCCTCGCGCAGTTCCCATCCTGGTCTCATTCTTGGATGGGGATTCGTGCTCATCGCTCTTCCGATCATCACAGTCATCCCACTCATCGCATCTCTGGAAGACCACCGGGGGAATTGGTAGGAAGATCCGAAGCCGTTCAAGGGTGACTTTGATCCGCCCACCGATCAGGCGCCACAATGGATAATGCATCTTTACATCAAGGAGCCGTGATTTGGATACCGACAGAGTCCGAATTGGAGTCATCGGAAATGGCGATGCCGCCTCGATGGTGATCGGGGATGTTGTTTCGAGCAACCACTTTGAGGTCGTCGGAGCCGTCGACACGGACCCGCGTGCGCGCGCCAGATTCGTCAAGCGTTTCGACGCACCAGCCTGCGAGAGTATCGAAGAACTCCTCGATCGAATCGAACTCGATGGTGTGTATATCGCGACGCCAACCAAACTTCATGAGCAACAGACGAATACCTGCCTTGAGGCCGGCGTTCACGTGCTCGTCGAAAAACCCATCTCGACCTCTCTCGAGGCGGCGGAATCGATGATTGCGCTCGCCAAGGCGAAGGGTCTCACCCTAATGGTCTGCCACAAACGCAGCGTGGACCGACCGATCATCGCGATGTGGCGCGTCATCGAGAGCGGAGAGCTCGGTAGGGTGCAAGCCGTACATCGTTGGCATTTCACCGATTGGTTCTATCGCCCGCGCGGCTTTGACGAACGCGAGCCCGGAACCGGCGGCGTGGTTCTCCGCCAGGGTGCCCATGAATACGACATCATCAGGCTGCTCGCTGGATCACCGGCGCGCTCGCTCCGGGGCATGACGGGCGATTACGACTTGACACGTCGCGGCGAGGGTGCGTACTACTCATGGATCGAACATGAGGACGGTGTCATCGCCACCTCGATCTATGGTGGCTATGGACATTTCCACTCTGACGAGTTCACAAAGGGCCTCGGCGACGGCACGAACGTTGGACTCTCGAGGCGCACGCTTGACGACATCGCCAACACTCCCGAACTGGAGGCCGAGCTCAAACGCGCCGAATCCGAGATTCCCGGGAGCGGCCCGGGCCACGGGGTCTACGGATTCACCCTCGTGAACTGCGAAGGTGGGGACATGCGACCTGCTCCTACGGGATCGATCTATATCTACGGCGATTCAGGACGGCGTGAGGTCGACGTCGATGGCATCGCGGGCACCGAGGTCATCGTCGAAGAGTTCTACCGTGCGATCACTGCGAGAAGAGCTCCACTGCACGATGGCGAATGGGGACTCGCGTGTCTCGAAGAGTGTCTCGCCGTACGCGCGTCAATGCAACGACCCGATCTTGTCCCTCTGACCCATCAGGGAAAGGTCTCCGAATCCGCGGCCCGGGAACTGCTCGGCCAGCGCCAGCTACATCTTGTCACTCAGTCACTCCGGTCTTGAACGGGTGCACAGGTCCTTCGATTGAAGACTCGGTGCAAGAACGGCACAAACCGGCCAATCTGGAGCCTTTTTGAGCGGGGTGATACCTTGAAACTCATCGGAGCATTATTTCGAGAGGTTGGGGGCAGCTCATGATCACCACCGAACACAACGACCGACTCACAAGAGTCGGCAAGGGAACTCCGGGTGGCGAGATGATGCGCCGTTACTGGCACCCGATCGCACCTAGCGCGAAGCTCGACGAGAACCCGGTACAGAGCGTGCGCATCCTTGGCGAGGACCTCGTG
>DATKRV010000093.1:0-12554 GCA_035532075.1 Acidimicrobiales bacterium
ACGCTGGTTCCCAGTAAGTCGCAGGACATATGGGCTCTTTCTTGGCATAGTCACCCCTCTCAGGGATAACTATACGATACCGAGATGTGAAGATTACGTGATCGTAATTACGTGCTGGTATTTATGGGCTGGGGTACTTAGCTCCCACCGTCACCTCGAACTCGACCTTGTCGTTTTCATTCAGGTTCCGATATCCATTGCCCTCAATCGCGCTGAAGTGCACAAACACATCAGCACCACCATCATGTGCAATGAACCCAAACCCTTTGTCGGGGTTGAACCACTTCACCGTTCCAGTAGCCACAGACATTCCCCCCTCTCTTGGCCGTTGCGGACTTTAAATCCGTCGGCCCCCGACGTCGTCCGTCGGAAAGGGATGTTGTGCTAGCAAGAACTGCGGTGCGAAAACCCCTTCACACATAGTGTAGCCAAGCAGGAGAAACGCGATGGAACTGATGCTGATCCATCTCGCAACACGCCACGAGGTCAGTTCACCGCCCCTGGACGGGGACGACGCAGGGAAAATTTCCTGAGGGCAAGCGCTAGCGCAAATGCGACGACCGACCCAAGCGCAAGAACGATCCCGTCACCCAGTCGTTTGGGCCAATACCACAGTACGATCTGGTGACGACCTGGTGTCAGGGCGGCGGACATCATGACCTGTTCATACCGATAAATCCCGACCAGATGTCCATCGACAGAGAGATGCCATCCCGGCGTATCGGTGACGCGCATGATCAACTTCGGAGACAACAGCTTCGTACTCACATCAATCGCGAAGCTATAACGACCATTCGCGTTGTCCGCGACCGAGGTAACAGCCTCTTCACTCGGATGTTTTCCGGACTGGACCACTGAAAACTGAGCGGAGCGGGAGACAAAATAGAGGCGCTCGTCGGCGATCGTCGTGACGTACGACATTCCCTGTGGGACAACGAGCCCAGGTGCGACAAGCACATAGGAGATTCCATAGCGGCGCGCCAATGCAGCGGTGTCGATATCAGGGGTAAAAAGACCGACACCGAATTTTTGAGGTGCCGCGAGCTGATTTGGCCACGAGAGGAAATACGCGTTCGGAACGAGCGGATCGTGAACGGCAAAGAGTCGAATGTGATATCCGATGTTCACGTTCGGATAGAACCCGACATGACCGAAGAGTCGTACATTGCCGGTGTTGCCTCCGTCAAGGCCAACCAGCGAAGTTCCGACAATGCTCTGGAGCCTTTTGACTGCAGCGGTGGAGGGATAGACCGAATGGGAATAGGTCGGAATCCCGACTCCGGCGAAATAGAGGTACGCAACCTGTGCGAACAACGTTACAAGTACGGCGGCGCGGACAAACATCCGACGCTGCTCGCTCAGTCCGATAAGACCGAGCATCACCAGCACAAACGCAATGGTCAATGGCCATTCAAGCGAAGCGAGGCGTATCGAGCGCTGATTGTCGACCAGTGTCTGTGAGAGCGTATTCAACCCAACGATCCCAACCGCGGCCGCTCCAAGCACGGCAGAGGCGAGGTATGCGATCTTGGTCTTGCGCCGCGACCAGGTGGTCAGCAGCGCGTCCACTCCGAAACCAGCCAGCATCGCAACGAGAAATGCAGTGACGATCCTCATGCGTTCAAAACGGATCGTCGAGATCATGAAGATGTGATAGGTCAGTGACTGCAACGGATGGAACCGAACCGGCTCATAGGTCAGCGCGAGGGAAAACAGGAGTGCCGTGAAAAGCCCGAGAACTGCGGGCCTTTGCCAGCCTCGCAAAACCGCGAGAACCGCGAACACGAGCGCTGCAACCCCAACGTAGGCGACGGTCTCGTAATAGTTCCAGCGCGTGAGTTGAAAGTGGGTGAGAAGACGACCGACCGGAAGTCCGTAATACCCTTGGGCAAAAAGAAGGGGCAATGCGCGAACGGGAAGACCGACGTAATGTCCCTCGTTTGTGCGATGCCCTGCCAAGATGACCTGATATCCCGGAATCCAGAGCGGAGCAGAAAGCATGATGCCAAACAGTGATCCTGCCAAAAGGTTGACACACCCGCGCAGGCTGACCTTTTGGTGCGCGAAGAGTTTCGCGGCACCGCCGATGACCAGGGCGAGGGCAAGTACCGATCCGAGCATCACATTTGCCTCAGGGAAACCTCCATAGACCGAGAGGGCAATGACGACCGCGAGTCCGGCGACGTAGCGCAGTAATTTTGGATTGCGATACGCAAGTACCGCGAAGGCGAACACCCAACCCGACCATGCCACGACATCACTCAGCGGCCACGTCACCCAGCTCGCGAAGGCTCCTGACAACATGAACGTCGCCCCAGCGAACAGCCCGCTGATCCTTTTCTGGCCAAGCACGCGGGCAAACACAAATGCACCCGTTCCCGCAAGGGCCAACTTGACGTAGACAACCACAAGAAAGGCAAACTTCAGCGGGAAGAGGTAGCTGACAATATCGGGAAGGCTCAGTACTGACGATTCGAAATTGAGAAACTGGGGCATGCCAAGCAGGTTGTAATGGTTCCATAACGGGAACTGACCATGATGGATCATCTGCCAGTCAAGCGTGTTCCACGCAATCATCTGACTCACCGCGTCGCCGTTGAACGGACTGTGGATCGAGGGAAAGATGCCTTGCGTCAACTGCGTCAAAGCGAGGTCCAGATCGTAGTTACCGAATGCGAATCCATCTTTCAGAGAGGGTGCAAGAAACGCAAAGGCAAGAACGCACAGCACAAAGAGTCCGAGAATGTCCATGCGGAATTGATGAGCCGCGCGACGAAGTTGTGCAAGGCGGCGGCGAATCCACATGACCTCTCAACACTAATGTTGCGGTACCGTCAGGAAAATGGCTTCAACCAAGATTTCCGAGGGCAAGAGCAAACCCTGACAGACTGAGAGGAATGCGCCAAATATGCACTCCAAGGATGAGTTAGGTCGTGTCAGATCTCATGCACTCCTCACCTCCAGACCGTGATCGTGAGATCGATCCTGCCCGTGATGATGAGATGCCGGGAATCCGGTCTCGCTGGAACTCTCGTATGACGAGGAAGGTATTCGAGTGGGCGCGGATCATTCTCGTCGCGATGATCCTTGCCATCGGAGTGCGGGCCTACGTGGCACGGACGTTTTTCATACCCTCTGGTTCCATGCTTCCGACACTCCAAATCGGCGATCGGATTCTCGTCGACCAGCTCCCGTTTGTACGTCACGACATCAACAGAGGTGACATCATCGTCTTCCGCCGTGTACCAGCAGACACCGACCCGACCCGCCCTGCCGACCTCGTCAAACGGGTCATCGGGCTTCCTGGAGAGACGATCAGCTCGCGCGCGGACCAGATCCTCATCAACGGTCATCCCCTGCGCGAGCCATGGCTTCCAGATTTCAATGCGCAACCCGCGGCCGATTCTTGCGCCCAGGCGGCGTTCGATATCAAAAGGACCAAGATCGCGCCGAACTCGTACTTCGTCCTCGGCGACTGTCGCGGCAACTCCCTCGACTCACGCGCCTGGGGTACGGTACCGTCCTCGTACATCGTGGGCAAGGTCTTTGTCGTGATCTGGCGCCATGGACACCCGTTCCTGCACTGGTTTTAGAAAACCACGCGGTCAACGAACGACGAGCGCGTGACCAATCGCCGCAGAGGTCGCCTCCAGTAAGATACCTACCGCAGTCGCGACCTCCTCTTTGGTAACCGACATCGGCGGCGCAATGCGAAGACAGTTTCCGTGCCGTCCGCCCTTGCCTACAAGTAGGCCACGCTGGCGACATTCTTCGAGAACGCGCGATGTGAGTCGCGGAGCCGGATCCTTCCCACCGGGTTCCACATACTCGATCGCGACCATGAGGCCCTTGCCGCGCACCTCACCTACCTCTTCGTAATCGCGTTCCATGATGGAGAGCCCCTCGAGCAACTCCCTCCCGCGATGTTCTGCGTTGAAGGCGAGGTTGTGGCTTTCTATGTAATCGAGCGTCGCGAGCGCCACCGCGGTGACAAGAGGATTTCCCCCAAAGGTCGAGATCGAATTGACCGTGATGGAATCAACGAGATCCGCCCTCGCCACCACTCCTCCGATCGGTAGCCCGTTCGCCAGTCCCTTGGCAAAGGTCATCGCGTCGGGAACGACGCCGTGATGTGCAATCCCCCAATAGGCAAGGCCGGTTCTCCCCCAGCCGGTCTGGACCTCGTCCGAGATGAAAGTGATCCCGAGTGGTTCGGTGATTTCGTGCATCGCGCCAAACAGCCCGTCGGGAGGAACGGCAAAGCCGCCCACGCCCTGGACGGGCTCGACGATAAGGGCAGCGACATCTCCACTTGTGTTCGTCTCGAGGACGTCACGCAGGTCATCGGCAACCGCAGCGACGAACGCCTCATCATCGAGATCAGAAAAAGGCGAACGATAGCGGTACCCACCATGGACATAGCTGACATCGAGCGGATTGAGCCCCGAGGCCGACCAGCTCCTTATCCCCGTGACGCCCATCGCCGTGAACGATCTCCCGTGGTAGCCGTTGCGGAGCGCGATGACCTGGTTCGACTGGCGCAAGATACAGGAAAACAGAAGCGCTGCCTCGTTCGCCTCGGTGCCCGAGTTGGCGAAGAAGACCTTGGCGTCCTTGATGCCAGAGAGGCTGGCGATCCGCTCGGCCAGTTCGATCTGTGACTCAATGAGGTACAGCGTCGAGGTATGAACCATCTTGCCCATCTGTCGCTGGGCGACCTCGACGATCTCGGGGAGGTTATACCCGATGCTCGTCGTCAGAATCCCGCCGAAAAAATCAAGATAGTGGTTCCCCTCGGCATCGATGACATGTCTGCCCTGGCCATCGACGAGCGCGATCGGCTCTTCGTAGAAGAGAGCAATCCAGTTCGGGAGCACCGCGCGGTGACGCGCGAGTAGATCAACGTGCCGAGTCATCGAATCCTCCTTCCCGACGTGCCAGCGAAGACGACACCCCGGACGCTGTAGTTTTGCACGGTTCATCTATCCTGTAACTCTGGGCAAGTTCTCCCGTAGCGTCAGTTTCCTAGCCGGGAATGAGCCTCCAGAGCCTCCGCGGAAGATGGACGAGTACGGCAAAGACCCAGAACAGTGACGACGGCGCCCATACCACCGATGCACCGGTCTCGAGGCCACGGACGATCGCCTGTCCCACCGCCTCAGGGGTCACCGCCATCGGAGCAGCCTTGAGCCCGAAGGTCATCTTCGAATGGACAAATCCTGGACGCACGATCATCACCGAGAGTCCGGTTCCGACGAGTGCGTCATCGAGACCTTGCGCGAAACCGTCGAGGCCCGCCTTCGCCGATCCATAGACAAAATTCGACTTGCGCACCCTCACCCCGGCAACCGAAGAGAGCACGACGAAACGACCATACCCCTGGACAGCGAGCCGATGGGCGAATGCGGTCATCACCGCCGCGGGGCCAGTGAAGTTCGTCGAGATCGTGCGCGAGACGATCTCCGGGTCGATCACCTCGAGTTTTGCATCACCAAGAAAACCTGCCGCGACAAAAACGAGATCAACAGTTCCGAGTATCTCCACCGTCTTCTCTACAATCTCAGCTGCACGCCCAACGTCATTCACGTCATAGATTGCAATTGAAACATCTTCGATGCCCGCACTTCGCAGCTGCGCGGCCGCTCCATTGAGAACCTCCTCGTGCCGACCGAGAAGCACGACGCGACGGAGTCGGCGCTTGGCGAGGGACCGAAGGGTCGCGAGAGCGATATCCGAACCACCACCGATGACGACCGCGGTCTGGGGCATTCCTGTGACATCGTTCACGGATTCATCCTTTTTCTGTGCGTTGGAGGGGCTGGGGTCAGACCAATGCGGCGCGAGAGGTCCGACACAAAGATGCCCTGCGGGTCAGTCCGATGACAGATCTCGATGAACTCATCGAGACGCGGGTACATCTCGCGCATCAGCTCCGGGCGCAAACGGCCATCCTTGGCCAAATAGACCCGGCCGCCAGCGTTCGCAACGTGGCGGTCGCAGTCGTCGAGCGCGATAGCGAGTTCAGCAGATCCAAGCGGAATGTCAAGTGCAAGCGTCCAGCCCGGCATCGGAAACGAGAGGGGCGAGGGACCACCCTCGCCAAAGCGCTTGAGTACGCCAAGTGCCGATGGACAACCTGCCTCCTGGAGCCGCTCGATCGTGTAGCGGACAACATGTTCCTCACCGAAAGGAACGACCATCTGGTACTGCGTGAACCCCTTTGGCCCATAGAGCCGGTTCCAGTCACCGAGCATATCGAGCGGGTAAAAGTAGGCGTTCATCGACTGGATCTCGCGGAGGCGATGTTTGGGTGCCTTGTGATACCAGAGCGCATTGAATACCGGAAGGGTCAGCGCGTTGACCATCGAGACCGGAGGGGTGAACGGGACGCGGACACGCTGGACCGGATTGTATGAGAGCGGAATATTTCGCTGCGTCGAGACAAGATCGCCAACCTTTGCGTGATCGCCACGCGTCACGATCGATCTCCCGAGCCCGCGACCGCGCGTTCTCGCATCGACCCAGGCAACGCTGTAGCGATAGTTCTCGTCACCCGAAGCGAGCATCTCCATGCATGAATCGAGATCACGGGCGCGATCGGTATCGACTGAGATCGACGAGGTAGCAATCGGCATCAGCTGAAGTGACACCTCGGTAATGACGCCCGTGAGCCCCATCCCTCCACAGGTCGCCCAGAAGAGATCGGGATCCCGGTTCGGGCCGATCGTTCGAGGACCTCCTTGGGTAACAAGACAGATCTCCTCGACGTAGCGAGCGATTGAGCCCTCGCGATGGTGATTCTTGCCATGCACATCTGCCGCAACCGCTCCTCCGATCGTGACGAAGGCAGTTCCGGGAGTGACCGGAACGAACCAACCGCGCGCGACGCTGTAACGTGACAGCTCGTCAAGTGAGCACCCCGCTTCTACGCGGATCACTCCAGTGCCAACATCAAATTCGAGGATCTCACCAAGGCCCGTACAGTCGATCACCGCGCCGCCCGCGCACTGGGCAGCATCTCCATAGGCACGGCCGAGCCCGCGGGCAATGCACCTCGGTGATCGCTCGACAAGCGATGCAACTTCCTTGGTATTTCGCGGTTTTAGGTGTTTCGCGCCGGTGCCGTTGTTTCGACCCCATCCGACAAAGATCTCCAGCTTGCCTACGGTCATAGGTAGATGCCCGCAACAACAAGACCAATGCAGCAGATGCCCGCGAGCTGTAGAAGATGGTTCTTCAACGCGAGCTCCTCGGGCTCACCTCCCTCTCCCCTTCGTAGCGCGAGTTCAAGCACGACAAGTCCAACAACAAAGGGAACGATCGAGAGCTTGAAGTACACATTGTCGCCGGACGCGTGCGCGGCATCAACCCGTGCCGCCTGGCTGAACGCCCAGAGCGCATATCCAACCGAGGCTACGAGACTTACCAGCACCCTCAAGACGGTAAAGACTTGTTCATGGTAATAGGCGATCACCGAACGGTGCAGCTGACTCTGGTCGCGTAGCAAAATGAGCTCTGCGGTGCGCTTGCCGACGACAATCAAGAGCGCACAGGCGGAGGTGACGAGTAGGAACCAGGGGGAGATCGATACGTGAACAGCAATTCCACCGGCAACGGCACGAAGGACAAATCCCGAGGCGACGATGGCCAGTTCAAGGAAGGGCACACGCTTGAGGAACGTGGAATACGCCGTTGTCAAGATGACATAGCTTGCAACCAATATCGCGAGCGCACCGCCCGCGAGCAGCGCCGCAAAGATCACCGATGCGACGATGAAGGTGACGCCAAGCAACCACGCGGCGCGCATCGTGATCTCCCCCGCCGCGACCGGACGAGATCGCTTGATCGGATGCGCGCGGTCATTCTCGAAGTCATTTGCATCGTTGATGAGATAGGTTCCAGACGAGGCAACGATGAAGATCAGCCCGGCAGCGCCAGCTCGCAGAACAGAACCAAGATGTCCGAGTGCCCCTGCTGCGGCCGGAGCGACAAAGACCAGCAGGTTCTTGATCCATTGGCGCGGACGGGTCGCCCGCAACAGAGCAGACCAGAAAGGCCGCGTCGGGAGTTCCATTCTCAGAGCGTCTTGCGACTCAACCACGTCATTCGCGCCCACATCGTTCCATCGTAGTTCGCCGCATCTTTCAACAATCGGCAGGATCTACCGCCTCAGCGTGAAATGGTCAGCGGGCCGAGGCGGTGAAGAAGTCGCGCGCCCAGGAGCTCTCGAAGTAATGAGCAGGTGGATAGGCCATGCCGGGAAGAAGATTCGTGCCATTCGCACCGGTTGCTGCGCCATGTGGCGTCGATGGTTTGAAAAAGGAGAAGTTCACCCAGGCAACATTGATATCGAGCTCCATCGCCCGGATCGCACCGGCGCGTACCAAAAGATTCGCGAGCGTCGTGATATTGAGTCCTGGTCCACCGACATAGACAAGCGCGCCATTCTTAGTAATTCCGAGTCCCGAACGCCACACATAGACCTGGTTGCCGAGCGTGAATCCCCACTGGGTCGTGTCATTCGGGTTCAATCCGGTGACGGATCTACCGTGATCGACGAGAAGGTCGAGGTTCTGCCGGACGGACTGGACGTTCTTGGTCATCGTCGCATCGCGTCCCCAGTCAACGACATTCGCCGTGCCGTTCTTGTAAATCACCATCGAGGCTGCACCTTTGCGCAACGGGATGACCATATGACCCTCGGTGTAATAGCCACCCTGTGCGTCTTGCTCGCGAAACCCCGCATTGAACGCCGCTACGAGAGACTTTGCGGCGGTCGGCGAGATCGGTGCGGTGTACTTGTAGGGTCCGCCGCCGGGGATATACGAGCCCGAGTAGAGGCGCATGTTCAACAGTTTGGTATCCATCCAGACCACACTGTCGACGACACTCGTGTGAATAGGGTCCGGGCGCATGAATGTCTCGTACATCGTCGGTATGCCATGTATGGTCCTGCCAATCGGATGCCAGAAACCCTCGCCCGAGACCGCCGGAAGAGCCAAGGGCTTGATCGGTTTCGGAGTCGGTAGAATGCCCTTGCCGCCGGTGATCTGTTCAATTCTTGTCGCTGCCGGAATCGCCCCTCTCGGTGGCGCTCCACCCACCTTCGGAGCGTGGTGGGAGTACCACTCGTTTTCAATCCATCGAACGAAACCGGCGCCGCCATGATTTCTCGTCCACTCCGCGGCGCGCGCGGCGAGTGAGGGCCCGAGGCTCTGATCCGTCAACGCGCTGCCAAGACTGATCCAAACAGGGGTCATCAGTACGAGGACGATGCAGGCGAGGGTAACGATTCTCCTTCGCCAGTAACGCCACCGGGATCCTTCAGGAATCCCGTCTTCGAGTTCGTCATCTGACCCTTCAGGCCGACGCAGATGGCGGGGGCCGCTACCGAATCCAGACTCTGCAAGACCCTCAAATTCGGAGCGGAGCGCGCGCCGATCACGACGCGTTGAGCGGTTTTCCATATCGTCGACAAGTTTTACAGACCAACGACAGAAAATGAGGTCAGCATCAGCGCGCTCGGCCGTTCAAAAAAGCGCAATCGGAGAACCGAACGGTGCATTCTAGAGCAGCGAGCGAAGCTGAGGAGAACCCGAAATGGATTGCGCGCGAACCGGCTACCGAGTGTCCATCACATGCGGCGACATGAAGCGGAGGGGGGGGGATTTGAACCCCCGGGGCTTATCACCCGACGGTTTTCAAGACCGTTGCAATCGTCCGCTCTGCCACCCCTCCACCGTCTATTCAACCAGAGGTTTCCCATTCCGTGATCGTGGGGAGATCACGGGGTCGAAAACTGCTGAACAGCGCGTATTTTGGTAATCAGTGCGAAATGCGGTCAAGTAAACCCGAGATCCACTCCCTGGCGTTCGGACGATCCGCGGCCGCAATCACCGTCGGACCATTCGAGGTCGTACGCGAGACCGGATACGACCCGAGGAACCGAATGCTCGATAGGTCCACGTATATCTCGCACAACGCGTCCGCAACCGAAGCATCGCTGATGTGCCCCTCAATCTCGATGACGAAGCAGTAATCACCAAGGGCCATCTTGGTCGGCCGGGACTCGATTCTCGTCAGATTGACCTCGCGTGCGGAGAATGCCCCGAGGATGTCATGCAGACTTCCGGGGCGGTCCGAGCGCTGGAAACACACCACCGCCGTCCGGTCGTTCCCGGTGCGTTGTTGGATTCGGTGTGACCCGACAAGTACGAACCGTGTCTCGTTGGCGAGCTGATCTTCAACCGAACTCGCCAAAACGGTGAGCGAGTACATCTTGGCGGTCAGCGACGGTGCCACCGCCGCAAGATCTCGCCGTCCGCTCTCTGCGACGAGGCGGGCCGCATCAGAGGTCGAATTGCTAACGTTGGCAATCACCCCGGGAAGTTGGTCGGCAAGGAACCGACGAACCTGGGCGAGCGCATGGGGATGCGAAACCACCTCTTTGATCTCGTGCATCTCAACCCCGGGAAGGACCATGAGATCGATATGAATATCGATCACGACCTCGCGCTGGATGAACAGTTCCTCTCCAAATATCAGCTCGTCGATCGTCGAACTGACTGAGCCCTCGATCGAGTTCTCGATCGGGACAAAGGCGTAGTCAACCTCGCCGCCCATAGCGGCGCGCATCGCACCGGCAATGGTGGTCATCTCCACCAGCGTGCATGCTCCGAGGTCGCGCTCGGAGCGGAGAGCTTGCTCGCTGAAGGTTCCCCTGGGTCCAAGATAGGCAATCCTTGTCGAATCCGGAAGCGGCGAAGTCATGCAAGCAGGTTAGTGACTCTCTGCCTCATCGACGGAGCGATTTCAACACGCGTCGGTCAGCCGACAAAAAATGCCAGAAAGACCGATCGGTGCGCTCTCACCCTCACTGATGATTTGATCAGGACCTCCATCGAGGTGCAGCGATCGTGGTGGAGCGAGATTGAGGAACATTTCGACATCCTCGAGGGGACCACAGGCAACGACGAGAGCTCGAGGTACCGGGAGTCCCCCGGAGCGAGCGAACCGAGCACGGCCGAGTTCACCGTTTCCCTATCCATCACAACCTCAACGCTCACGTTCGTCTCGGTAACATTCCCTTGATTTTTCAACACAACGATCGGGCGCACCGAGGAGGTCGGGGCGAAGACCGAGGGAGAGTTGCCTGCAGGTATCTGTGAGATCTTCGGTAGAGTCGTCGTTGTCGTCGGTGAGGGTTTTCTCGTGTTCACGTTTGGTGTCTTCCTTGACGACGAGGTCCTACTCTTCTTCGGGATCGTGGTCGTGGTCGTTGTCGTTGTCGTCGTCGGAATCACCTCAGGGAGCGGGTTGAGTGAGATCGCGGTGATTTCGAGCGCTCGATGGATGCGTAGCTGTGACGCCTTCGCAAGCGATGAGGCAAGGTGGTTGAGTGTCGCCGGAGCGAAAGCGCCGCCCGACGGATACCAGTCGACACCCGGGAGCTGCGATGGGGCCGAGCCCTTTGGAAGGGCCCGGACAAAGTTTCGGTAGTGGGACTGCGCGCTCGCCATGATCGTCGATGAAAGGGTGAGCCTCTGGGACGCGGTCGCCACCGATCCACCCGAGATCACCGATGTCACCGCCTCGTCAAACCCAGCAAACGACCGTGCGCGAAGTTCGAGAGCAAGGACAAGGAGTTCCTTCGCGTGGCGAGAGGGAGCTCCGAGCGTGTTCGTGATCAGGCTGGCAACCTCGGCATTCGAGGCAACGGCAAGACTCCGCAAGATCAAGATGAGCTTCGGGCGACTCATCTTGGAGCCCTGAATCTCGACATAGGACAGGGTCGATGACAACAGGTTCGCATCGGTGATCGTCGGTGCCACGGTCGCCACCCACGAACCCGCCGTGCGACGCTGCGCCGGTGTTGAGGCATTCACGATCTGATGGATGAGCTCTGCAACAACGAATACAACCAGAAGAGCCCCGACGACGATGAGCCGACGACGACGACGGGCGCGGCGGCGCGCGGCAGAGGCAACCCCGCTGACAGGACCGAGCATTGCTATGACCCTATCGGTTCAAGTTCGATCGCGTTGTGACCACATACCACCGAGTCGCGTTCCCTTTCAGGTTCCATCGACCCTCCACGAGATCCGATGCCCACAATCAGAGCCAGCACCCGGTGATGTCAACCGGACAACGATACGCGAGGAAGGGGTAGCCTTGGGCCTCGTGTATGTGCGCAACCTTCGCACGCACGAGATTCAATGCCGGTGTGGCGCAGCTGGTAGCGCAGGCGATTTGTAATCGTCAGGTCGTCGGTTCGAGTCCGACCACCGGCTCGAGTTTTGTTGGACCTCCTGCCCGGCGCAACCACCCATATCCGGAGGAACCACCACAGAGGGATCGCCGGCAGGGCCTACTCCCTAGCCCGAAGTTCCCCCCACTGTTCCGGCGAGCACGGGCATCTACCTGCTGTTTTATGGCGATGGTCAGGAGAAGTACTGACTACATGTAACCGAGGCGGTGCGAAAGCCCAAGGAGTTCAAATGCCCGACGCTGGATAGAGGTCGGCGTCGTGATCACCGTGAAGGCGGGGAGGTCGG
>DATKRV010000094.1:0-9668 GCA_035532075.1 Acidimicrobiales bacterium
GCGATGGGTATTCAAAAGCGCATCGATCATCGGAACCGCGCCGAAGATGGTTATGAACAATGCCCCGAATGCGATAAAGGTACGGAGTGACTGAAGCGGATCACGTTCGATCTGCAAGCAGAGTACTGACACTGGGTTTCGTAGACTGACGGTTGAGGGAATCGCACCAACCTCTTGAATCGGTGTACCTCTGCTTGTCGCGAGGTAACCACCGATGAGGAGGATTGATATCGGAATCATGCTGTTCGGGTCGGTACCAATCCCGCCGAAAACACCGAGATCTTGGATTGTCACCCAGACAAAGAGCGAGAGCGCGAGATAGACGAACACAAAAGGCAAGAGCGGCAGGGCGCTCCAAATTACGCACAGCGTTCCCTCGCGCACAGTACAGAGCAAGAAAGCGCAGCCGAGCACACCGAGCAGGAGAACGGTGGTGAGGTTGAACGCGAACCCATGATCGAGGCTCAGCGAAGCCACATGTTCCACGGCGGATCGAAAGAGTGCAGGCTGTGGTGATTTTGCCATGAGGTTCATCATTTGCGGCAGTGTTCCTCTGAACGGTGCACTGCCGGTGCGACCGTGCCAGAAGCCGCGACCTGGCAGTGCCTGGACGAATGCCATGACGATCAGGAAGGCTCCGAGCGAGCGAATCATCCCGAGACCAAGTCGAGACGAATACCACCGGCGATCGGGCAGTCCAATAATTGTGCCGATCACGAAATACACCAGCGCCGCCCCCGGTGCTCCAAAGAGCCACGAGAAGCCGGGTGCGAAAAGGCCGCCGAAGATCTCTCCAAAGATCCACACCATCAGAGCCCAGCACGCGCTGGTGTATCCCCCCAGCCGAGACATCGGACCGCGCGACGCGCTGAGCAACCAGAGGGCGATGCCGATCTGGATCCAGAAAACCGCGGTGGCTGCCGTGACGGGATGGTTGTTCCAAGACGAAATGCCGTGATCGGTGAGCCGCGCAACCCACGAGGGCGAGGCAAGAGCAAGCGGTCTGATCACGGCATTGGCAAGCAGAGCCGGCATCGCAGACTGGCTCTGCAAGAGTCCATCAACGAGCCAGAGGCCGCCGAGGGCGACGCGCAAAAAACGTCGGGCGGCTGGCTCTGCCGGTGTCGTTTGAGCGAGCGGAATTGCTCGATGACCAGCATGTGCCCTCGCCCGCAGTCCGACGAAACGCAGCACATTCCATGTGATTGTCAACGCGACAAGCACTGCAAGAACTATGAACCATTGGTGCAAGAGTGATTGGTGAAACGCTTTGGCGAGGGGTGACACCGCCGAGTTTCCGAGACCACCACCCATGCCTGGCATGACCCACGCTCCTTTGAAGTGGTGCTGATTGTCGAAAACCCTCTCGAACTGGGATCTAAGAGTTGCGAGCGTACCGTGGCTGCCAAGTTAGTGCCCGCTCGGTTTTGGAGAAAGAACGTGACCATCGGAGCGCGGTCGATCACATCACGGGTTCAGCTCAACGACCTCGAAGTGGCCCATGTCCTTCGCGCGCTATTCGAGGCTGTTACCTGACAATCTCCGGCGCGCCACAGACGCGAGATCAAGCTTGCATGCTATTTGCGCTGAATTTCTGGCGCAGAGCGAGGATAAATTGTTCGAGCGGCTAGCATTGAATTACCCCCTTGTCCTTCGTCTTTCAACCTTTGTCCCCAGAAAGTGCGAGATGACTGAAACAGCACTAACAGAGCTTCCAACCGACTTCGCCTCATTCTCGCGTGACGTTCGCAGACTCGCCCGAGAGCGAGACGCCATTGTGCTCGCCCACAACTATCAGGTGCCATGGATCCAGGACGTCGCGGATCATGTTGGGGATTCCCTTGCGCTCTCGAGAATTGCCGCGAAGAGCCATGCAGAGATGATTGTCTTCTGTGGAGTGCATTTCATGGCCGAGACCGCAAAGATTCTCTCGCCGGAAAAGACTGTACTGATTCCGGATCCAAATGCGGGGTGTTCGCTCGCGGACACGGTGACGCCAGAGCAGGTAATGACGTGGAAGAAGGAGCATCCTAAGGCGATCGTTGTTGCCTACGTGAATACGAGTGCTGCGGTAAAAGCTGAGGTCGATCTATGCTGCACCTCTTCGAATGCCGTCGACATTGTCAATTCTCTGCCCGCGGACGCGGAGATACTTTTTCTTCCTGATTATTTTCTTGGAGCCCATGTTGCAAGAGTGACCGGTCGAAATGTTTCGCTCTGGATGGGCGAGTGCCATGTCCACGCGGCAATTACACCGGTGACTTTGAGAAGGCGGTTGGAGGAATCCCCGGACTCCCAACTACTCGTGCATCCCGAATGCGGATGCACCTCTGCAGCGCTGTATCTTGTCGGTGCCGGGGAGATCCCAGCCGAGCGGACGCATATCGTTTCAACGGGATCGATGGTCGATTTTGCGAAGAATGCTGGCGACGCTCATGTACTCGTCGCCACCGAGACGGGAATCATTCACCAGTTGCAGTCTGTCAATCCGGGAGCGACCTTCGAAGCGGTGAATCCGGCGGCGGTTTGTCGATACATGAAGATGATTACTCCTAAGAAGTTGTTGAATTGTTTACGCGATCGGGAGATGACCTCGTATTACGAGGTGAAAGTCGATGAACAGATCCGACTTCGGGCGTTGAAGTCTGTCGAAGCAATGATTGCGATTGGCACTCCCTCAAGTTTTGGTGAGTAGATGGGTGGACGTGCGCTGTGATGAGAGACGAAGGTCGTTTTGTCTCTGGAGTGGAGCTTGCGGGTGCCTCTACGCTTGAGTGCGATGTGGCGATCTTTGGTTCGGGAATTGCCGGCCTGACGGTCGCGTGCGCCCTGCCCGACACGTTCCGGACTCTTGTGTTTTCGAAGGGACCGTACGGTGAGGGCTCCACCCCCTACGCCCAAGGGGGAATCGCCGCGGCGGTCGGCCCAGATGACGACCCCTCGATCCACGCGAGCGACACGCTCGTTGCAGCGGTCGGAATTGCAGATCCAGAGGCAGTCTCGACGCTGGCGATCGAAGCGCCTGATGCCATTGCCTTTCTCGAAAAGATGGGGACGGTATTCGACCGCTCGATGGGCCATCTCGCGCTGACTCTCGAGGGCGGTCATTCGCGTCGCAGAATCGTCCATGCCGGCGGGGACGCGACGGGTGCTGAGATCTCCCGTTCATTGTTTCGTTCCGCAGAATCGCGCAACATATCGATCCTGAACGAGGCATTTCTCGTCGATCTTCTTCTCGATCAGCATGGTCAGGCGTCGGGGGCGATCGTGCTTATCGCGGGCGATCTGTGCATTGTGCGCTTCTCCTCTGCGGTTCTTGCATCTGGAGGGGCGGGGCAACTTTTTTCAGCTACGACGAGCCCGGCGTCATGCACCGGGGATGGAATGGCCGCGGCATTTCGAGCTGGCGCCGAGCTGGCAGATATGGAGTTCGTGCAGTTCCATCCGACAGTCCTGGTCAGCGATAGAGATCCCCGTCCGCTCATCTCTGAGGCGCTTCGCGGCGAGGGTGCGGTGCTACGCGATGCCGAGGGAAACCTGGTCATGGAAGGTGTCCATCCGCAGGGTGATCTTGCACCGCGAGACATCGTCTCGCGGCGCATGGTCGAACTCATGCACACCCAGGGTGTTGACCGGCTGTATCTCGACGCGCGCCGAATTGCCGCAATGATGCCGTCGAGGTTTCCGACAATATCCGCGTCTTTGCGAGCGATTGGATTAGACCCCGCGTTGGACCAGATCCCCGTGTCACCTGCCTCCCACTACAGCATTGGCGGCATTCGGACAACGATCGACGGGATGACCTCCATTGACCGTCTTTACAGTGTCGGCGAGGCCGCCTCGGTGGGCATCCACGGTGCCAACCGCCTTGCCTCAAATTCCCTGCTCGAGGGAGTCGTCTTCGGGCGTCGAATCGCACAGCACATCTCGGGCATGGATCGTCGTACGACGAAACCGGTTTTCGGCGAAGCACCGGGCCAGATAGAGGATCCGATAAGCGACGTGCACGAGATTTCAGTTCGTTGCGCGATGGACCTTCACGCCGGCGTTGTACGCGAGAGAGCGGGGCTCGATCTCCTTCTTGCGCAGCTTGAAGAGAAGACCTGGGGTCGGGTTGAATGCGAACAACGCAGTATTGAGCGGGCCAACATGTTGCAGCTGAGCAAGCTGATCGTGCGCTCGGCGATCTCGCGCGAGGAATCCCGTGGGGCTCATTATCGACGTGATACCCCGAACACAGAGAAAAGATGGGAAATACGGCAGGTGGTTTCGAGGGTGGAGGGTGGCGAACCAAAGGTTAGAGCTCTGGCGGTAAATCAAACTGTCCGGTGAAGGTTCTTGTGTTCAGGCTCTTTCTTCGCGCAGGCGCACGAAATTGCTGGCTCGGAAAGTCATGACCTTTATCCCCTCCGAGTTTCGGGCGATGAAGGTGGTCGTGAGGATTCCCCGATCAGGTTTTGACTGAGAGACGCGCATGGCTTCGACCTTCGCGACCACGTTGATCTGGTCATCAGGTCGAATTGGATGAGTCCACGCAATTGCTTCAATGCCTGGGGACGGGAGACCACCCGCACGCGAGAGGAAATTATCGGCGATTAGCCGCATTGTGAGACAGGCCGTATGCCAGCCACTCGCCACCACACCTCCGTCTACTGATCGGTCAATATGCATTGGTTGTGGGTCGTAGTGGGTCGCAAACTCAATGATTTCACTCTCGTCGATCGAGAATGTCCCGCATTCGTAGACCTCACCGACATGGTAGTCCTCGAAGTAACGGTCTTCAGTGGGTGGAAGATGACCGATGATTTGTTCGTTACCTGGCAACGTTATTCCCCTCCAATGGAAGTCGAAATCTCAACAAGCATAAAACTTGAACAGTTATCTCTCCTGATATCGATCATCGCCCGAAGCATGCGCCTGTTCAAGAGCGGCGGCGGTCGTTGTGTTTCTTGCAACGAGAAACCACACTCCACACAGTGCTACGCCAATCCACCATGCACTATGAAGCGCCGCTGAATAGGAGGCGTCGGCAACTTGATGGATGGGATACGTTGATCGTCCAAAGTGCTGGCTCAATGCGCCGATTCCGGATCTCGCGACGCGCGCTTGCAGGATCGTTGAGAGCTGCAGTTTCGTCAGGCGGGGGATGATTTCGTGGTGCAGCGAGGTAACGACGACCGAACCGAGCACAGCTACTCCAAGCGCGCTTCCAATTTGGCGTGAGGTGGATGTGATGGCCGACGCGACTCCTGCCTGTTCTGCGGGCATCGAGGCGACAGAGGTGTGGGTGATTGTTGGGTTCACTACTCCGAGAGAGCCCCCGAGCAAAACGTAGGCGATGAAGAGATACCACACCCGGGTCGATGGGCCCGTGAAAAGCAGCATGATGTTCGCCGACATCGCAAGCGGGGCAGAGGTGATCATGGCCATTTTGGGGCCATGTGCCGAGAGGTAGCGACCGGATATGGGTGCACAAATTGCGATCGCGACCATGAGTGGCAATGTAAATAGTCCGGCCCGGAAGGCAGAGAATCCGCGAACCAGTTGAAGGTACATGGTGTTGAGAAAGAGAAAACCCGACATCAGGATGAAGGTAATAACGGCAAGCACATTTGTTCCTGCAAACGCGCGATTTGAAAAAAATCGGACCTCGAGGAGGGGTTCGGCCTGTCGTCCCTCGACGCGAAGAAAGAGTAGGAAAGTGAGGGCCGTCGCCACGAACCCAAGAATGATCGATGGAGAGGTCCATCCGTAGTTCGGTGCTTCGATGATGCTAGAGATCAAAAGACCCAGCACAATGACGAGAAGGACCTGCCCTTTGAGATCAATCGCGCGAGGTCGATCGGAGACAAAATCAGGAATGAAGATGAGTGCGAAGACGATTCCGATCAGACCGACCGGAATATTCACGAGAAAAATCGACCGCCAACCGGTGTTGTCGATTAGCACGCCTCCTATCAGCGGTCCGCATGCGCACGCGATGCCGTAGACGCCACTCCAGATGCCTATTGCCCGAGCGAGATCCTTGCGGTTGGTAAACGTGTTCCGAAGGATAGAAAGCGTCGTCGGTACCAGCATCGCACCTCCTACTCCGGCGAGCATGCGGGCAAAGACAAGTTGGACGATGTCTCCTGAGACGGAGCAACCATAGGATCCAATGACGAAGATCGCGAGGCCAGTGACCAAAATGCGACGACTCCCGAGTCGGTCGGCGAGTGAACCCGCGAGAATGAGAAGGCAGGTTAAAACAAGGAGAAAGCTGTCAACAATCCACTGCAGGGCCGCTTCATCGGCATTGAAAGCATGCTGAAGGGTTGGGAGGGCGACATTCAAGATTGTGCTGTCGAGATAGTTCATGAACAGACTGACGCAACAGATGAGCAAGATGAAGTGCTTTCGAGTCTTGGAGGGTGAGAGAGCCAGAGGAGCACCATTACGGGCCAACTGCACTGGGCGGTTCAACAGGTCTCCTGAGTCATGTCGTCACTTGTTGCTCGAGCCTTCACGCTAGTTCTTGACTACCGACCGCGACAGTTTGGTTGGATTGACCTACGTCGTTCTTGCGGAATCGGAGCTGGGTTCAAAATTGCACTCCGGAGTCGTTTTCGAAAGTGGGAGTACTCGTCGATCTCACGCCCCTACGTAGATTTCCTCAGTTTCGACGTATCTGGATTGGTTACGTCATCTTCCTTCTCGGCTCGCAGATAACGATTGTTGCAGTTGTCTACGAGATCTATCTCATGACCAGATCATCTCTTGATGTCGGCCTCGTCAGCCTTGTCCACCATCGCCGGTGTTTCCTTGATGGCGAGATTTATCCCGGATTTTCTCCACTATCGGGGAGATCATCCACGTGAACACGAACGCCCGCTCGCCAGTTGACAGGAGGGGAGAGGATCTTTCCTTAGATCCTCGATCTTTCTCTTTGCGGTTCGATGCCGTCGAATTCCAGACACCCCGAATTCCAGACACCCCGAATTCGGGACTTTCTCTTGTTGAAGACAGCGTCAGATTGAGATCAAAGACAGCATCAGATTGAGAGAACCACTCGCAAGCACTTGGCAGCCGATTTCTTGGTGCCTGGTTATTTCGTGCCTGTTGCAGTGGGTATGGTCCGAGTCGTCCGGGTTTCGAGCGCACCGTGGCGCTCGCCAAAAAGTGAGCGCTCTAGCGCGACAAGCCGCACTTCGAGTGCGTTGATCCGTGCTTGGAGTTCTTCCACAGTTGCCATATCTCTCTCCCTTTCGTGCATTGTTCAGGTTGAATCAGCGCGCTCGTGTCTCAGTCCGAATGTCCCTCTCCAGATCATCGAGATTAGCGCGATTATAATTAACAATGCTAAATACCTGCATAGCATTACGTCATAAACGATATCGGTGTTGCGTGCATCGACGCGGGGTATCAAGGGTTGTGCGCAAATAGAGCTCGCATCGGCTGGAGGGGAATTTGGTGGAAAAACTCGAATTGGCATTCGCAATCGGAAGAAACCCTCGTTCAGAGCCGGTGCTCTCGGGAAGGGTCCAACCCGAAGGACTCGAACTGCACTGCAGTGCAATACACGGATCAGAGATTTTTTGGAGGCAGCTCGCGTTCCATGAGTTTGAAGTCTCCGAGATGTCGATGTCTAGCCTCTTGATGTCCATCGCACATGGCGTCGACAGATGGGTTGCACTTCCGATCTTTACCTCGCGGATGTTCTTTCATACCGGAGTGCTGGTGCGCGACGACGCTGGAATCCATGAACCGGCTGATCTCATGGGGAAACGCGTTGGCGTTCCCGAATATCAACAGACGGCAGCGTTGTGGACGCGTGGAATACTTCACCATGAGTACGGAGTGGATCCTGCGACGATTGATTGGTTCATGGAGCGTCCTCCGGAGCGGAGCCATGGAGGGGCAACCGGTTTCGCACCGCCAGAGGGGATTCGTCTCCACTACATCCCAACGACGACTGATATTGGCGAGCAACTCGAGGTTGGTGAGCTTGATGCGACGCTGCTTTATCTTCCGAACGCTCACAATCTGGTCGACCGCAGCCAGCGTGAATTCGGATCCGGTTCGGGAGTGAGCTATCTCTTTCTTGACCGGGCGGAGGAGTCTTCAAGGTATTTTCAAAAGACAGGCATCTTTCCCGTGAATCATTGCGTGGTCGTGCGCAAGGACATCGTCAAGCGCTATCCGTGGGTGATGCTCAATCTCTTTGGTGCATTTCTCGAGGCGAAACAGATTGCCGCAACCCAGGTCGCGACCTTGACCGCCCCATTCTTTGAGGCCGGGGCACTGCCAATTGAAGCCCGCAAGAATTTCGAATCCGATCTGTACCCTTATGGTGTGCGCGCGAATGAGTTGGTGCTTGAGACGATCACGCGCTACTCGTTCGAGCAGGGCCTTACCCCCCGCCAGATCGCTCTCGAAGAGATCTTCTATGCGCCCTCACTCGAGCTCTAGAGGAGGGAGTTGAATCGCTAGCGATGGCCGTATGAATCGGCGTATGGTTAGCAAAGTTAACTAGTTAACGACTATGTTGATACTGTTATTTGAAGTTGTATGAGGCTGGCCTTGGTCGGATGGGAGATTGAGATGGCGGAGATCGTCTTTGGACTGGGAACGTCGCATACGCCACAGATGAGTTCGACCGTGGAGATGTGGGAGGATCACGCGGCGCGCGATAAGGGAAACCCGGAGCTTCTCGCAGGTGACGCCGAATACTGGAAGTATGACGATCTTTTGAAAGTAGCGGATCCGGCTCTTGCCGCAGAACTGACCGACGAAGTTTGGAACCGAAGATATGAACGGGCTCAAGAATGTGTCGGGATCCTTGCAAAGGCCCTTGCTGACGCGCGGCCGGAGGTGGTCGTGATTGTCGGGGACGACCAGGAGGAGCTGTTTGATGATGGCGGCACTCCGGCGATAGGGCTGTTTGTGGGAGACGAAATCTGGGATCGACCGCTTGTCGGGGAGCGTAAGGCTCGGATGGAGAAATTTCCTGGACTTGTCGCCGCCCAGTGGGCAGCGCATGGTCCTCAGCCAACGCCGCACCTTGTGGAGAAGGATCTGAGCTACCACCTCGCCGCCCAGCTGACACTGATGGACTTTGACCTAACGTTGGTATCTCAGCAGGCCGAGTCAAGGACATTGGGGCATGCATTCACCTTTCCGCGCTATCGGCTTCACCTTCCCGCGACAACGCCGATCGTCCCGATTCTTTTGAATACGTACTATCCGCCAAATGTGCCCTCGGCGACGCGTTGCTATGACCTCGGGCGCGCGCTTCGACGCGCGATCGAATCATGGGATTCAGATAAGCGGGTTGCGGTCGTTGCCAGTGGAGGATTGAGTCATTTTGTCGTTCTCCCGGAGTGGGACCGGATGATTCTTGATGCGATGGCAAAGCACGACCGCGAGGCGTTTGCGGCCATTCCGCGCAAGATGTTTCGTTCGGGTACCTCGGAGACGTTGAACTGGATCACTGTTGCTGGAGTCTTTGAGCAGGGCACCATGGAGGTGATCGACTACCTTCCGGGTTACCGGACTCCCGCAGGTACCGGGACTGGCATGGCGTTTGCCACATGGCGCTAGGAGCGCGTTGCCCTAAAGCGCAATATCTTTGAGGTGGTTTTTGGTCCGCTCAGCCGCGATCCCGGTGGAATTTTGATGCAGCGTGCGCA
>DATKRV010000095.1:0-52029 GCA_035532075.1 Acidimicrobiales bacterium
ACGCTGGTTCCCAGTAAGTCGCAGGACATATGGGCTCTTTCTTGGCATAGTCACCCCTCTCAGGGATAACTATACGATACCGAGATGTGAAGATTACGTGATCGTAATTACGTGCTGGTATTTATGGGCTGGGGTACTAAGTCCAGGAACGTCCACTCGAGATCAGGATCAACCAAGTCGAGGAGTGTGCCCATCTCCTCTCGGCGAATGCCTCATACGTGTCGCGGCTGAGCTCTTCGTTCTCGTCTGGAACTGCGGCTCCTTAGGGTAGGTCGATGCCACCGGCGATGAGCTTGACGCTCCCCCAGCCGAAGGAGGCATCCACAAACAAAACACACGCACCACACGCTTGGCAATCAGGTGGACGCGAACGCGCCAAAAGATTCTCGACGAGACGGTTCCAGCGACTTTCTGATGATCTCCTCATCACCTCGAGCAGGGCGCGATCTTGGCCGCGCCACGGATTTGGCTGGATGCTTTTTTCGAAGTGACCCAGGTTGACAATTCAAATGGCTCCGAACTGGACTCGGTGGGGGGAAAACGACAGAACGATCTCGCTCGCCTCACGGGCAGAGGCCTTTTGGATTACAACGATGCCACGCTCGTGTCTGTGAAGGCACATATCTGAAATCAAAACCCAGGCTTCCAAACGGGGAACCTGGACTTTTAAGAAATTGCCACAACGGCCCATCCTCAATTACCTTGCGCCCCGCCTCGGTTGCAGATCTTGGGCAGCACCGACCTCATGATGGCCTCTTTGACACGCACCAGTGAGCATCGATTTCCTTCGACACCGTGACGAAGATCATACCTACCATGCGCACTCGGGCATGAAGACGGTGCCTGATGGACGCGAACTACGAGCCATCTTTGAACCGTAGACAACATCGAAGATCATCTGATATCTCAACTGTCCCAACACCGGCCATAGGCTATGGTGATTTTGCAGACGACGTTTTGCACATCCAGATTCTTCGCCGAAAGGTTATGGAGAAGTCGCTTGTGAACACCAACAAGGCTGATATGAAAATAGAAAAGGCTGAAGTCTTTCTGCTTTACGACCGGTACATATTGATCAAGTTGACTTCGGATGACGGCGCCGTGGGTTGGGGAGAAGCACATCCGCGAGGAGGAACGCACACATCCCATGCGGCCGTAGAACTTGCCGGAATGTTGGAAGAACTTGAAAACATATCGATTCAAGGCGTATTCCAGGAATTATCGAGTCGATGTCGTCTGACAGGATATTCAGCACCACAAATGTCTGCGCTCAGCGGCATTGACATTGCACTCCATGACTTAGTTGGGCGTCGGCTCAATGTCCCTATCTGGTCACTTCTCGGAGGCAAAGTCCGTGACCGCGTTCCCGTGTATGTGTCATTTATACGGCGCGACTCCAAGGAATTCGACTTTATTGGCGAGATAGAAAAATACTTAGCGCGCGGCTTTCGCACAATCAAGTTACACACTGGAACACCTCGAGCCGAAGATGACAAACCAGACGACACGATCAACGTCGTCCGATCTGTTCGGGAAGTTTGGCCATCTCGTGATGACCTCGAGATCATCGTCGATGTAAACAGTGCGTATACACGTCATGGTGCGATAAGGGTAGGAAGGGCGTTGCAAGAACTCGACGTGATGTGGTTTGAAGAACCCATTATTCCCTGGGATCGCAAAGGATTCCAAAGTCTTCAAGAGGCGCTTGATGTGCCCATCGCCGCTGGAGAGAACGAACATCTCCTCAGAAACTTCCGCGAGCTCATCATCGATGCGGGGGTTGACATTGTTCAGCCAAATCTTCTGCAGTGTGGTGGCTTCAGTGGAGGAATGAAGATCGCCGCGCTAGCGGAGGCTTTTCATCGAGCTATCGCTTGCAATAACTGGTGCAACAACAATGATCCAACGCTCATGACAACGACCCAGTCACACTTTTGGGTCACTGCCAACATGTGTAATCTGCCACAGGAAATCCACGAGGATCAGCCTGGTCGGTCCGCTACTCCTCTTGTGAACAGCGGCGTCGTGTTGCGCAGCGGTTATCTGTACCCACCAGAGGGTCCAGGTCTAGGCGCGTCGTTAGACGAGGAGAGAATTCTCGCTGAAAGCATTCATCTATCCAAATAAAAATTGAATATGAGACCCGCGAGCGTACACTTTTAAAGCTCTTTCTTAGGGCTTATGCTTTCGATCGAATGAGAAGCAGAGGCGACATATTGCAAGAGCCTCCGGTGCACTGCGCACACGAGAAGGTTTCATATGAGAGGAGATGAAAATGGTGCAAAACACCAGCGTTGGCGCCAGCAAATTTGAAACGATACTGGTTGATCGTCGAGAGAATGGCGTAACGTGGGTAACCCTGAACCGCCCGGAAAAACGCAATGCAATGAACCCTACGCTCCACAAGGAGATGACCGCTGCCCTAGATGAGCTGGCGTTTGATGACGCCACTCGCGTTCTGGTGTTAACCGGTTCCGGAGATGCCTTCTGCGCAGGAATGGATTTGAAAGAGGTCTTCTATGACCTAGATGAGGACCAAGGTGCTCGAGCGCGAGCGATGAGGGCTGCGGAGTGGCGGTCGCACGCGCTGCGACTCTTTCCAAAACCGACTATCGCTGCTGTTAACGGCTGGTGCTTTGGTGGTGCTTTTACGATTGTGGCTTCTTGCGACATCGTTATTGCAGCAAACGAGGCAGTCTTTGGTCTGTCAGAGGTGAATTTCGGAAAGATTGCCGGAGGATATGTGAGCAAGGCGATATCTGAGGTGTTGAATCCTCGTGATGCGCTGTTTTATCTCCTCACTGGCGATACTTTCAATGGCGTAGAGGCGGCTCAGATGAAGTTCGCTACCCGTGCGGTCGAAAAGGCAAAACTTGAGGAATATGTGACCGCACTTGCGGAGAAACTTGCCGCGAAGAACCCGACCGTTGTCTCCTTCTCGAAGGAGGCCTTTCGTCACGTTTCGTCCATGTCTTACGAACAGGCAGGGGCATGGCTTGGAGCCATGTCACAAGCGCTTGATCACCGAAGCGGAGTGGCATGGAAAGCAGGTGTGGAGCAGTTCAAAGCAGGTCAGTTCAAGCCTGGATTAGGTCACAACGAGCACAATTAGTATTTTGCTGCGTTGATGATCCTCGGGGTTGTGTATGTCGTGACGGCGACACGAGGATCGTGAAGAAGGATACTGGGCACGACGTGGTGACATCCATGCCCTCAGCAGATCCGACCCAAAGGAATTCCATGAGTGGCCTCATATGAACATCCAGAGGCCTTTGAGCTAGAGCTATACCGCAAAAAATGGACTTCATCAGGCAACTGCCCAATGAAGCAGGTGGCGATGGGATGATGAGCATGTGCCTCCGCTATGTGTGGAGACCCATTTTTGGAGTCACAGCTCTAGGCTCTGAACGGGTCCTTTTGGGCTTTTTAGAAACAGCCACTCCAGGAATATCAAGGAATATTCAAATGAAGATACCCGGCCCTCGTGAGAGGATCAGCGAAATGAACCGACCATCGCGCGAAGCTAACGCGGCGCTACTCGGTTAATTTCGCAAAATTGAAGACGCGAATCGTAAAACAACTCGCACGCTCCCGACTTTCACGAAATTGATTCGTCGAGAATCAATTTGAACGGTGAGCAGATTGATTAAGAATTACGTTCTTCTGTAGTTGATGTTGTGATACCCCCGGGTCCATCGACCGTCTTTCGACTTCGATTGCTAGAACCACCAAAACCACCCCAGGAATTCCAGAACCCGACTGACAAGAGTACCCCAACGCCAGCAACGATCATCAGGATCACGCCAATCGTGTGAATGTTAAATCCGGTTGCCGTAACAGACACCGCAAATCTCATGATGGCTCCGACGGCAAAAATTACGAGACTCGTTCCAAAACCCATATTCATATCCTTTCTCATCAAATCGGATCACAATGATCCCGATTTCGTTTCCCTATGTTCGAAGGTGTCGTACCCTTGCTCAGTCCTGGAATCATCCTGAGATGGAATGAGACATTGCATCGGACGAGCCTTTCGAATAACCGACGACCCGTTTGGATCACCAACGATAGAAGCGATGCCTCCCAGCTCCCTGGCCTCGGCCCAATGCGAACCCAATGACCCACACAACAAGGAATATGGCGGCGATAAACCACAGGAAATGCAGGGTGAACCCCAATCCTGCGAAGAGCAAAATAGCTAGCAATATCAATACAATGAGCATCTTCTGACTTCTTTCTATATGTTGAGCGATGTCCCTGGATCAAACGCCCTACCGCTTCCGCTTCGGGCGCGTCGACGAAGAACAATCTGGTTTGGAACGCAACTGTGTTTCCCCAGAAAGACATCGATATCCTCCTCGTCCACATTGGTGAACTCGTCAGTGATATCCATGACTAACCCGCCTCGTGCGATGTGAGAAGGCGACGGGTCCTCGACCCAGAATCGAAATTGCAGGACTGCGACGTCCTACGGTTGCTCGGGTGTTCTGTTCCAGAACTCGACAAAAATGGAGGAAGGTCCTCGCGCATCGTCCCCTCGGGGAGCGATAATTGGCTCTTACGACGCTCGTAGTCGGCAATTTCAAAGGTTGTAAGGATCAGAACGAGCATCTCCATGCCCCGGGAAGCCTTCCGCCGCGACCCGATTAAAGAGTCGATCTCAACGGAGTCGACGACTTGACTGCCAAAGCTGGATCCCATCGGGACCACCGATCTTCCTTCGAAGCGAAGGAGCCGTAGCTCGAGGCATCTGTCTAGCTCAAGGTGGTTCCTAGATATTTTACCATGCGCAGAGAGGTTTCAACCGGAGTTGGACAATGATGGCTGAATCGCTCGCTGAATAACCACGAAATGTCCGATATTTTGGTGACTGGGTGCGAACGACAACTGCGCCGCCTCAGAATCGCACGTGTCGTCCCCGCCCCGAACGAGACAAAAGAGGCCACAATGGATCGTGGCGTAACCCTTGCACAACAAGGCACGGGCTCTGGCTGAGCGCACCGCCGCTGATCTTGCCGGTTGGCCCGCTGATCTTGCCGGTTGGCTAGGCGCTCCGCCAAACAGTCGAGTGATCGGTACGATCAGGGAGCGCGGTCGTCGCGGGCCACTGGCGAGGCCACAGGAGTGGGCGGAGATGCACTTCGCCAAGCCGCGCGAAAGGGAAGAAATTGCCTCTTAGAGATATCACGGTTTCGATCTTCCCGGCCCTGACAGTGTGCCTCGCTTCGCCCGCACTGCTCGCAACGGGCGCGCTCACACCGGCCTCTGCGGCCTTTGTCCCACCACCTGCCAATCTCAGCGCGGCGATCTCGACGTCGCGCGCTTCGGTACCCGCGGATGGCGGCGAGCTCGTCGTGCACGTCACCATCCACGGCGCGTCGACCTGCCACATCTCAATCTCTCCACATGCGCGGGTGACTCCGGCCGGTCGACCCTGTCACAACCTGGACAACACCTACCGAGCGAGCTTTGCAACGAATCCTCAGCTACGCCCGCGACGCTTTGTCCTCACCGTACTTGCTGAAGGAGCGCGCGGCATCGTTGAGCAACATCATCTCATCATGCAGGCGAGAGCGCCGAACCTGATCGACAACTACACCCGCGTCCCCTCCTATGGCCTCTATGGCAACGGAGAGAACGATGCGGTTGGAGACTGCACCCTCGCCGCGGCAGGCGATCTGCTCCAGACGTGGGATGCGATGAACGGCGCAGCAAACGGACCGCTTGCAACCCAACCTTTTCTCGACGCCTATCACACGCTCGTCGGCGGCCCCGGAGGTCCCGACATCGGACTCACCGCTCGCCAGGTGCTCAACTTCTGGCAGCGCCGCGGAATCGACAACAACCTCATCTCCTCCTGGCGCTCGGTCGCTGCCTATCGCAATCCGGCCGCGATCGAGGATGCGGTGGCTCGCAACGGTGCCATCTATGCATCGGTCGCGCTGCCAAGCACGGATACGAGCTTCCTTGCGCTGTGGAGCATGGTTGAAGCACCATATGGCACTCCCGTCGCCGGAGGACACGCGCTTGCGATCATCGGCTACGACGCGCGCGGTCCCTACTTCGCGACCTGGGGAGGCGTGCAACATGCCACCTGGCAGTGGTGGAAGACCTGGGGAACCGGAGCTTATGTCGTCATACCTGGCAAAGCACCGTGGAATCCGAATGTCGTCATCCCCACCTCGACCCTACTCAGTCAGTCCGTTACGACGGCAAGTATCAACGGCGTGTCGATGTACGCATTGAATCTGGTTGCACGGGTATCGGGCGTGACCGGTCCGACAATCGGCACGATCACCTTCTCCGACAACGGCCAACCGATAGCGGGGTGCTCCGCGTTGCCCGCGGTCGTCTCTGGCAGCGCGACAGTCACGCAACGTTGTACGGAGTACATCTCTTCTGCCTCCTTCGAGTCCGACACGCTCTTTGCACAGTTCTCAGGTGATTCGACCTTTGGAGATTCGACCAGCAATCCAATCCTTGCCACCTTTGGCTGAGCCGAACAACACGCCAAGAGACTGTTCGGGTGTCGGATGCCAGATCCGGGTCTCGATGAATCTTTGTCAAGTCGACTATCTCAATCGCTTTAATGGAGAAAACAGCGACCAGCTCATTTGAAGATGGCGATCAACGCGAGCCTCGTAATGAAACGAGGCGATGCCGAGCAACGGAATATTCGAGAGAACGAACGCAAGAACACCAATATTGATACCCTCGATAGGTAAAGGAGGGCGCATGCTCAACGTGGAGATCATCGCCACCAGCGAACTCGGCGATCGAAGTTATGTGGTCCACGATGACCAGCACGCGATCGTCATCGACCCCCAGAGGGACATCGACCGGATCGAGCATCTCCTCGATGCCCGTCGACTCACCCTTGCAATCGTGCTTGAGACGCACATCCACAATGACTACGTAACCGGCGGACTTGCGCTCTCCGCGAAGCGGCAGGCTGATTACGGTATCGCGGCCGAGGCCAACGTCGACTTCTCGCGCAAGGCCCTTGCCGATGGCGATGTATTGGAGATCGGCACCCTCAAAGTCGAGATCGTCGCGACCCCCGGTCACACGGACAATCACCTCGCGTTCATCGTCGAGGACGACCAGGGTCTACGTGTACTTTTCAGCGGAGGCTCCCTACTCTATGGAAGTGTCGGGAGGACCGACCTTCTCGGATCACATCTCACTGAAGAGCTCTCACGGGCCCAGTTCCGCTCCGCGCATGACCTCGCGGCACGTCTCGATGACGCGGTTGCGCTCTACCCTACACACGGCTTCGGAAGCTTCTGCTCGTCAGGAAACGCAACCGGAGGAGACGCGAGCACGGTCGGAATCGAGCGTATGCAAAACGACGTCTTCCTCGCGCCCGACGAGGATACGTTCGTCAAGAATCTCATCGCCAACCTCTCTGAATATCCCAGCTACTACACCCACATGGGACCGCTGAACCTGATCGGCCCCGACGCTCCCGAACTCGGCTACGTCAATACAGTCGACCCCGACGAGCTTGGTGCACGCATCCGTTCGGGCGAGTGGGTGATCGATCTGAGAGAGGCAGATCTCTTTGCGATCCACCACCTCAGTGGCACGCTCTCTATCACGGTCGGCAACAGCTTCTCTACCTATGTCGGCTGGTTGATTCCGTGGGATGCGAGGATCACCCTGATTGCTGAAGGCCGAGAAGAACTCCTCGTTGCGCAGCGCCAGCTTGTGCGGATCGGAATCGACCAGAGGATGCAGGCTGCGGTTGGCGCGGTCGAGAACCTTGCCTCCGGGATCGAATTCTCCCACTACCCAAGCGTAGTTTTTGCAGATGTGCCCGCCGATGGCTCGGTAACGATCGTCGATGTCCGACGTCACGACGAACGCGAGGAACGACACATTGTTGGCTCGATCCATCTCTCGATCGTCGAACTCGCCGCTCACATGCAAGAACTTCCGAAGGTGACTCTCTGGGTGCACTGTGCAAGCGGATTTCGCGCCTCGATTGCTTCGAGCATGCTTGCCCGAGCTGGCTTTGACGTCGTCTTGATCAATGACGACTTTTCCTCGGCGGCGAATACGCGCCTTGTCCTTTCCTGACGCAAGATTGCTGGTATCAACTGATGTCTGAGTTCTTCCGCGGCCTTTTTTCCAACGGGGGCTCCGCGTCGCCTGCACCTGAGAGCGAACGGCAGAGGATCCCCCAGCCGCTCATCAAGAAACGCGCACCCTCTGGTCGCGGCGCGATGGAACAACCGAACCTCACCAGCTACGGCCCTGCGGCGCTGACGCCGCGCTTCTGGCTGATGATCATTCTCACGGGTATTGCGGCTGGACTGTTTGGTGACTTGATGATGTTGATCCTGTTCAGTGTCCAACACATCGCGTTCAACTATCACTCCGGATCACTCCAGGACGCCGCGATCCGGTTAGCCCGATCACGGCGCGTGCTTGTGCTCGTCATCGCTGGTTTCATCGGAGCGATCGGGTGGTACCTGATCCGCCGCTACATGAAGAACGAGAAGACGGACTTTGATGACGCCGTCTGGAGTGGAGGCGGCGAGCTCGGGTTTCGTCGCAGCCTCCTCACCTCATCTCTCGCCGAACTCGTCATTGGAATGGGCGCCTCCATCGGGCGAGAGGCTGCACCAAAGCTGATGGGTGGCGCCTCGGGGAGCGTGCTTGGCAAATGGGCGGGACTCACGCCGGCACAACGTTCACTGCTCGTCGCTTGCGGCGGTGGGGCCGGATTTGCCGCGGTCTACAATGTGCCGCTTGGCGCGGCGCTCTTTACTGCGGAGGTTCTGTGCGGGAGCATGGCCCTTCCTATCATCCTCCCAGCTCTCGTCTGCTCGATCATTTCGACCGCGACCGCGTGGATCTACCTCCCTGACCGTGCAACGTATCTCAACATTCCCGACTACCACACGACCACCTCTTTGCTTATCTGGTCGGTGCTCATCGGCCCGGTAATCGGTGTCGTGACCGCGGCCTACATCCGTCTGCTGGGATGGGTCTCGCACCATCGAACCAAGGGAAGGCAGATCTTCATCTCGTTCCCGATGGCGATGCTCGTGCTCGGACTTGTCGGCTGTTTCTATCCGCAACTATTTGGAAATGGCAAGGACATGGCGCACTCTGCCTTCATCGGTGGAGGAAGTCTCGTGTTTCTCTTTGCGATGGCCTCACTCAAACCCCTCGTCACCTCGATGACAATTTACGCCGGAGGCTCCGGAGGACTTTTCACCCCCTCACTCAGCACCGGCGCGGTGCTCGGCGGATTCCTCGGAGGGATCTGGCTGCTCATCTGGCCCGGTACCCCACTTGGTGCATTCGCGATGGTCGGTGCCGTCGCAATGCTGAGCGCATCGATGCTGGCGCCGCTTGCCGCGCTGGCCCTCGTCCTCGAGCTCACCCACAGTGGGTTTCAACTGATCGTTCCGATGATGGGTGCATCGGTGATTGCAACGATCGTCGCCTGGCACATCGATGGGTACTCGATCTACTCGATCCGGCTTCCCGCTGCCGGAGAGACCGGTGGCGACTAGGCGGCCTCGCGCATCGTCTCGCTGTGGACCTTGAAGATGAACCCGCGGGCTTGTCGCGGTGCGCTACGCACGGGCTTGACCGAGCCGCGCGAGCGTCTGACAGGCATCGCCTTATTGGCCAGAGGGCCCCGAAGGCAAGAGGCGTCAGATCCGGTCTCTTGTACGATCGCTGGTTTCATCAGAGCGATCGGTAAAGGTCTCCAATCTGCTGTCCGCGTGATGGATGACGATGATCTCGGTCGTACCGGGGAGTCGCTCGAAGATGATGGCCGAGCAGATTGCATCATCACAGGCGATACCTCCTAATGGGGCTGGATCGGTTTGTTTCGTTAGAGCAAGCTGATCTCCGAGACCGAGCATGCCCGAGACAGATAACCTCGCGTCCATACACGCGAACACCGGTATCTAGTTTCTCGGACACAGCGAAGAGCGATGTGATCGAAATCTCCCGCGTAACCCCGTGCGCTTTCAAGGGGCTGGTCTTTCCCCGACATTCGCACCCCTTGGTTGCGATCTAGGTCGTCGATGGTATCGACGACCTTTCGGATAGCGACACCGAGAATTTGTTGTTGACCTCAACATTCAGTCGAATCGTGTCGGCATTTGATTATCGAGGAGCGCGAAGAACATATCCATCGCCCGCACGACTTATCTTCCATCCCTCAAAGCGAAAGGCAAGTGCGTCGTCAATGCCATGATCGATCAGGTGCCGCGCAAACCTCCCCTTGACTGCCTTTGCTGCATGCCCCGCCGCCCCACCTCCATCTGCAGCGAGAAACTGCACTTCGATCAGGGATGCGACCGACGCCGGGATGACGACTCGCGCGTGTTCCCTTGGCAACAGGCTGATCACCGTCGGGCGACCCCGTAGGTCGTGAAGCACGCTGCTGACTGGACCGGCCCAGAACCTCCCGAGGTTGCCGATGTTAGGAAGCGAGACGAGCATCGTAAGTCGATAATCGACAATCTCGTCATCGGAGCGGGTAACGCCATAGAGGCCCGAGGGAACAAGAATGCGCGAACGTGCCGCACCGGGAATTGTCGACGGATCGAGGTGTTCCCAGACGACGCCGGTATACCGGCGCCACGCCGGCATCACCTTCGCCTCGCCATCGATGATCTTGGTCGCAGCGCTGATCGCACGGCCACACCGCTCACCGCGCGCGCCAAAGAGATGAGACAGCCTTTCTGGCGTCATCGTCTCGAGCGCGACGCGCAGTGCCTCGCGTACCTGGTGACGCGGCTCCTCAAGCGATGATGCGAATCGATCCCTGCCGACGATTCTCGAGCCACCCGTCGCCTTTCCCTCTGATGGCGGAAGCAGGATCAACGGTGCAGGAGACATTCAGTCACCGTAGCTGTGTACCCACCCTCCTCATTGGTGCCAGGGAGATCCACAACAACGTCCTATATTGAGACCGAGCCTCGCCGAGGCGTTCCGGGAGCCAGATGTTGTCCTCGATCCTGACGTTGGCCAAGAACAGCACCGACCGAGGACATCTCCCCTTCAAGATCATCGTTGCGCTGTGTGCGTTTCTCCTCTTCGGCATCACCTCTTTTCACACCGTCGGTGGCAACTCTGACGGAGCAACGGTGGTCCTCGAAGGCCAGTCGCTCGCACACGGACACCTCCTGCTGCACGGCTGGATTCTCTCCCAGGACTCGTTCTGGACGGTTGACGCGTTGTTCTATGGAGTGTTTGTCCTCATCTTTGGCGTGCATGGCTGGCTCATCCACCTGGTCCCCGCATTCATCGCAACAATGATCTTCCTCCTTGGGTGGAACCTGAGTGTCTCCCGAAACGGCTCGTCATCGCGCAATGTCGTGTTCGTGGTCGTCACCCTCGGACTCGTCTTCCCGGTAGCCGCGTGGGCACAGTTCTATCTCGCGGGTCCCTACCATCTCGGGACGACGCTGTACTGTCTGACAGCGTTTGCACTTGTGGTCGGCGAGCGACGGCCCATCCACTATCTCCTCGCGACACTTGTTCTATGCGCAGGAATCCTCGGTGATCTCCAAACGCTCGCGCTCGGCGTCCTCCCGATTGCCATCGCTGGCGGTGTCGCGATCATTCGCACCTGGAACTTTCGGGCGGGATTCGGGCATCTCGTCGTCGCGATCGCCGCGGGACTGGTTGCGCTTGGTGTCCGAAAGACCACTGCCGCGATCGGCGCATTCACCCTGGCTCCGCCGCGCATTCCAAACGACCTCTCGAACTCTTTGTCAAACGTTATTCCCGGTCTTCGCTACGGAACGGATCTGATGAGAGGAGGCGGACCGTTCGGGCCGGGCCCGATTCCGGCAGCACTCAATATCGCGCACCTCTTTGAGGTGCTGCTCGTCGCACTGGGCATTTTGTTCGCCCTCTACCAACTGCTTCGCGGACTGGTCATCCAGCCGCCTCCCGACGACGATCGCCATTGGGAGCTCGATGATCTTCTCGTCACCGGAGTACTCGGATCGCTCGCAACCTACGCCTACCTCGCGACGACAGGATCTGATGCCGAGGCGCGTTACCTCTCGGCAGGATTGATCTTTGCGATCATTCTCTGTGCGCGACTGCTGGGCCGTCTTTGCGGTCGCTATCCGAAGATCTACCGTCCGATCGCGGCCATCGGGACACTGCTTTCGCTCGCGGTCCTCGCCGGTGGCGGTTACACGGTGACCGCTCCTGCTCCCCCGCAACAGATCAGGGCGCTCATCGCGCTCTTGCAGGCCCATCACCTCAATGACGGACTCGGCGGCTACTGGAGCGCCTCGATCACCACCGTGCTGAGTAATGACACCATCGATATACGACCGGTGATCAGCGGGCCGACCGGTTCGATCGAACGTTACGCCCGCCAGTCACTCGATAGCTGGTACCAAAAGGACGGCGCGAACTTCCTCGTCTTCAACGCGAACGTCAACGTCGACGCGATCACGCAGGCGAGCGCGAGACAGACCTTCGGACCCGCCAAACGCGTCTATTCTGTCGGTCCCTACCGGGTGCTCGTCTACGCGCATCCGATCCATGTCGCACTGGCTGGATATGCCGCTTAGGTTCCAAGCTCACCGATATCGACAACGTTGACTCCCGACGGATCTGCCCCGCCCGCCGGTGGCCCCTCCAATGTTGATTGGGCTCCAATGTTGATTGGGTCGTCGACATCGTGTGGACCTTGACGGAAGCCACTCGGATGGAGCCGTGAGCTAGACCCGCCGACACGGTTGTCAGACATCGCCCAGTTGGAACAATCCTGAACTGGCCAAATAGTCTCGCTCGAATCACCCAAGGATGAGTTTTCCGCGATTTCGTCGCAATCGGGATGTGTTCTAGGCTCGGGTTACTTATTCTTCGCACCGAGAGGCCGCCATATGGAAACAAAACAGATCATCGTCAACGGGGGCGGTATTGGTGGACTCACGCTCGCGCTCGACCTTCACCGTCTTGGCATTGAATGCCATGTCTACGAGGCCGTAGGTGAAATCAAGCCACTCGGTGTGGGCATCTCGATCCTGCCTCACGCTTCGAAGATCCTGAGCGATCTCGATATCGTCGACGCTCTGCTCGAGAGGTGCCTGATCGCGGCCGAATCGGTGTTCTACAACCGCTTCGGTCAGTTCGTCTACTCCGAGCCGATCGGAGCGGCGGACGGTGTCGCATGGCCACAGCTTTCAATCCACCGTGCCGACATCTACGACGTGCTCTATGAGAAGGCAATCGAACGACTCGGTCAAGACCACATTCATCTCGGGCATCGTCTCACCAGGTTCGAGCAGGATGACCATGGTGTCACCGCGTTCTACGACGTCACGGACGATGCCGGTTCGGTCAATCCGACGGAGATCCGCGGATCGATCATGATTGGCGCTGACGGCATCCATTCTGTCGTGCGCAAACAGCTCAATCCGGACGAAGGTGCTCCGCTCTATCAGGGCTACAACATGTTCCGCGGAATCACCTACGCAAAGCCCTACCTTTCTGGCTCATCAATGCTGCGCATCGGCTGGTACACGAGCGGGAAGCTCACGATCTACCCGTGTCGCCAGGCAAATTCAGAGGGTCTCCAGGCAATGAACTGGATCGCCGCGGTCGAGAGCGACAAGCACCTCGAACGAGACTGGGGTCGGGCCGGCAAGCTCGAAGACTTCATCGATGTCTTCGCCGACTGGAAATTCGACTTCCTCGATGTACCCAAGATCTTTGAAGATGCCGACACGCTGCTCGAGTACCCGATGGTCGACCAGGAGCCGCTCGACCGATGGACAGATGGACGCGTCACGCTGCTTGGAGATGCGGCACACCCCATGGTGCCAAGAGGATCGAACGGCGCAGGACAGGCGATCGTCGACTGCCGGAAGCTCGCGGAGACGCTTGCCAGCACTCCAGACTGGGTGGAGGCTCTAAACATCTACGAGGCGGATCGGCGCCCCAAGACGACGGCCGTTGTCTTCAAGAACCGGGCCAACCCACCCGACGCCGTTCTGCGCGAAGTTGTCCTTCGCAGCCACGACCAGCCATTCGCACGCCTCGAGGATGTCATCACCAAGGCGGAGCTCGATGCGCTGACCAACAGCTACAAGGAGACCGCTGGCTACTCGCGCCAGATTCTCATGTAGGAAGAGCCACATCAAGATTCACGGAGACCATTCGCTGCGAGAACTTCCGTCCGGGGGTCCGCTCGGGCGCTCCTGTCTTGAACGATGTCTCGCCGACGGCTCCGCAGCTGGTCCCCGGTCAGGATTGGGGCCTAATGATGACAAGTGGCACTGGACAGTGGTGCAACAGGTACTCCGTCACCGACGAGGCGAGAATCGACCCGATCGGTCCATGCACGGTCGACCCGAGCGCGACGGCTGTCGCGTCATGGTCCTTGGCGACCGCCAGGATCTCGCGCGCTGGATCTCCCTCACGCACGATGAACGTCGCAGGAATTCCGGAGCTGGCAAGGCGGGCGGTGGCATCGCGCTCCGCGTCATGCTCACGGGCTTCGATGGATTCCTCGACAAGCTCCCAGGCGTTCGCAGAGTCGACGCCGACAGAATCAAACATGATTGGACGATGGCGGACAAAGACCACCGCGAGACGGCCCCCAGCCGCCTTGACGCTCGGCATGATCGCATCGATCGCATCGAGTGACTCAGCCGAATCATCGATTGCGACGACCACGTTCGCGAACAGGTTGCGTCCGGCCTCCCCTGCTTTCGCCTCTGCCATTACGAACCCCTTTCGACGCGCGTCAACATCAAACTTCTTAGCAAAGCTAACTGTAAGGTCGACCCCACGTGCCGTCAATCTGTGGACACTCAGGCGTCGCCTGCGCCTCTCAAGCTAGTCAATATGGAACGGGGAGGTTTGCGCTGTCTATCGGGCACCGGTAGTGCAGGCGAATGGCGCACATATCGCCGATTGCCCAGAGCCGCTTATGGACCGTCACCGACGATTCCGACGAGAACAATCCGTGCGCTCGATAGCGACGAAGCTCGTCTCGAGTGTCATGTCCAGTCATTGGGATGTTCAAAAGTAACGACAGCGGACTGGTCCACGAAGGGCAACTTCATGGCGGAGGGCGTTGACCCGTCAGTTCACGCGTGTTTCGTGAGAATGAATCTTTCGTATGGCTCGATCGTGGAACCAAGACGGTACTTCGCTCAGATCCCTCGAAACGTGTCTGATTGTCGAAATCAGCTCTTGACTCTGGAACTGTTCAGGGTCGCGGCGGCACGAATGAGAGTCTGCAACGCCTTCGCATCTATCTTCTCGCCCTCGTGGAAGTCGATCGCACGCCTTGTGTTCCCATCGAGACTGGAGTTGAAGAGGCCCGAAGGATCCTTGAGGGCTGCCCCTTTGGCGAAGGTCATCTTGACAACGTTCTTGTATGTCTCGCCAGTGCAGATCATTCCGTCGAGATACCACACCGGAACGCCCCTCCACTTCCACTCCTCGACAACTCCGGGAAGGGCTTTTTTGATTAGGCCACGGAGCTCACTGAGTATCTTGCCTCGCCAATCGCCTAACTCCTCGATTCTCGCGTCGATCAGCTGAGCGGGAGTTTTGCTGTTTGGCGACACGCTCTTCCTCACAACCATCTCTTGCGCTCGATCCCAGGGCTCTGAAAAACGGGATGATTTCTCACAAACCGATCTTATCCGGAGCCGAAAATACTGCCTCAAGGACATTGTGAAAGGGGCGTATCCAACTTGGTGACGATCGATAGACACTCCTGGTCACAAAATCACACTGACGATCACCCCGAAGAAGCGCCGAGATCGAGATGGGGAGAGATCGAGATGAGGCGGGCGCGGACGGTCTGTGCGCTCGCCGAGTCATCGCCCACATCAACCAGACAGGCGAACATTCCGGGCCAGGTTCGCGAAGACGGATTCGCCCAAGGGGCAAGATTCCGACAAGTTGGGCGCGCAGCGAGTCATGGTCGCGCAATAAGTGACCGATATTCAACCGTTCATGTCGCGCCGTCAAGTCGGAGAAAGCGCGCGATGTTTCGAGCGCACATGAGCGCAGCCTCGTCGTCGGGTACCTCGGCGAAATTCGCCGCGACGATGTCACGCGAGTTCGGCCAGTCGGACTCTTGATGGGGAAAATCCGAACCCCAAATGAGACGGTCAACGCGCATCCGATGGCGCAGCGCCATTCCCGTGAGATCTCGCTGGAATCCCCAGTAGCAGTGCCGGGTGATGTATTCAGATACCCGACCATGTTTCAACGGCTGCCAGCCGAGCAACTCTTCGGCCCAGAGATGATGTCGATCAAAGCGCTGTTCGGCGACTTCAAGAAAGAGCGGAATCCAGCCGATCTGGGTCTCTGCAAAGAAGATCTCGAGATCCGGGAAACGGTCGAACACTCCCGAAAGCACGAGCTGAACCGCATTGATCCCCGCGCCGCGCGCCATCTTCGTCACCTGTTCCGCGAACTGCGCAGAGCCATGAATCCGTCGCACGACACCGGGCTTCGCATTTGGATAGTCGAGAATCGAACTCGCACCGGCGCGGCTGATCTCTCCGTGCACCGTGACCGGCATGGCGAGATCGAGCGAGGCCGCCCAGAACCTGTCGTCCTCGGGTTTGGGCACACCAGATCCGTTCGGGAACCTGCTGAGCAGCACGGCGCGCAGCCCTGCCGCCTTGCACCGGCCCAACTCCGCAACCGCGTCCTCGATGCCGGTTTGAGGAATCACTCCGACGCCGAACAGCCGCGTTGGGTCGACCGCGCAATACTCCTCCGCAAGATAACTGTTGTACCCGCGTACCACGGCGAGATAGGCGTCATCGTCCGAGATGTTCCTCCACAGCCCCGGTCCGGAGACCCCGGGAAAGATGACCTCGCTCGCGATCCCGTCCTTGAGCTGCTCCTCGAGGCGCTGCTCGGGTGAACCGGTGCCCGCGGTCGCCTCATAGGTCTGACCAAACGGAGTCCAGTTCGCGCGGCCCTTGCCCCCATAGAGGTCCTGGGGTACCTCGCGCAGAGGTACCCCTTCAGTCAGCCATGCGTCTCCTCCGTCGGGCAGACGCACGACGCGTGGAACCCGAGCCCGGTGAACCGAGTCAACACGATGAACCCAACGCGCCGAGTCGATCTCGAGATGGGTATCTCCCGAGATCATGAGTAGCTCTTCCATTTCAACTCCCCCTCCATCACCGCGCACTCGGGCGAGTGTGCACGGATCCCTCCCGATCCTAGTGAAGCCAGGCGCGCGACCGTGGGGCCATCGGCCGACGACGCGTACGGATTTGGACCCGCCGAATGGATCCCAGCGTCACGAGCAAGGTGGGGATATCCGCAGATTTGCATTAACGAACGTTCCAGCTAGTGTGAGTGTTGGCGGGGTCAAGACAAGAGAATTTCCCTCAATCGAACCAGCTGATCCTGCGCGAGCGCGCTCGGCAAAGGCGCATCGGTACAACCACATGAAAGCGAGAAACCATGTACAACGGAGTCAAGGTTCTTGACGTACACAGTCACGTTTCGGTACCCGCCTCATCACGCGGCTTCGTTGCGAGTCTGCTTGCATCGAATACACCGATGAAAAGCCCGTTCAGCGAGGGCGGCAAGGACACCGCAACGACCGATGAATACAAGAAAACGGCTGCCTGGCACATCGGGTATATGGACGAGCGCAACATCGACGTTCAGATCATCGGTCCCCGCCCCTACATCATGCTGGGCCAGATGCCAAAGCACCTGCTTCCCTCGTGGACGCGTTATGTAAACGACACGATCAAACAACAGGTCGAGTTCTATCCCGACCGTTTCCTCGGTGCCTGCCAGCTGCCACAGCTAAGTGACGCGGACGATCTCAAGCATGTCCTTCCCGAGCTCGACCGCTGTGTCAAAGAGCTTGGATTCGTTGCCGCCTATGCCAGCCCGGACCCGGCGGGAATGCGCACCACACCAGGCATGCACGAGGCCTACTGGTTTCCGCTCTATGAGCGCTGCGAGGAGCTCGGTGTTCCGATCATCGTCCACGGAACCACCTGCCTCGATCCGCGCTTTACCGTGGTACCGCAGAACTACCAGCTTGGTTTTGTCATCGAGCAGTACCTCGCGACACAGTTCCTCTCGCACGGAGATGTCTTCGAGCGCTTTCCCCAACTCAAGGTTGTGGTCTGCCACTGCGGTGGAGCGCTTGATCGCTTCATCAAGTCCGATCCCCATCTCGGGCAGAAAGATCTCTCGAACAACCTCTACTTCGATACCTGCGCGCATGACATCGACTACCTCACTGCTGCGGTCAAACAACGCACGCCCGATCGCATGCTGTTCGGCACCGAGGCGCCCGGATCCGGAGCGGCAGTTCGCCAGCCCGGCGAAGGACCGGGTATGACCGGTGATGACCTCGTCCCTGTGCTCTCATCGTTCGAGTTCCTCAGCGAGGAGGACAAGATCAAGATCTTCAACTCGAATCCGGCAAAGGTCTTCCCAGCTCTCGGGCGAGTGTAAGAGAACTTCCCGGAGCGCGAAAGAGACAACGCCGCCCTTCGGGGGGTGTGTTGTCTGTCTTGGAGGTTGATTCGACATGACAGACGTCTCCCCTAGAATGACTGCGTGTTACCCCCGCTCCTGAAATTTCCCAATCCCGTCAACGATGTCGCCGCGCGCGCAGTGGCAAGCGGTGTCGTATTGATGGCCGCGCTCGCACTCGCCACCCATGCGATGTGGATCACCATTCCGCTTGCCTACGGCTTTGTCGCGCGCCTCGCCTCCGGACCTCGCTTCAGTCCGCTCGGGCGCACGGCGACGATGCTGGTTGCACCGAGACTCGAACGCTATGCAAAACTGGTACCCGGCCCACCCAAACGCTTCGCCCAGGGGATCGGCGCAATCTTCACCGTCTCGGCACTCATTTTGTGGCTCGTTGGAGACGTCACACCGTCAAGGGTTCTGCTCGCGATCCTCATCATCCCGGCTTTCTTGGAGGCAGTCTTCGGATTTTGTGTCGGATGCAAGATGTTTGCCTTCCTCATGCGATATGGCATTATCTCGGAGGAGATCTGCGACGAGTGCTCCGACCTGTACAGCGCGAAGGCCCGCGCCCGCCGGGCGGCACACGCGCCGCGAGGCTCGTGAGTCAACTGGCTGGACGAACAGGCTGAGCCAACCTCAACAGCCAGAGGGCGAAGACGAAATACGCTTCACGGCGTCTCTGTCGCATCCTTGCAATCCTCCGGCTTGAGACGCGAATCCGACTCGTCCTGCGCGTCCTCGCCGCGGCGATCTTCGTCGACGGCCAGTTCACCTTTGCAGGGCTCGTTCCCGCTTTTCGCTGATCCGGCGATGGCGCGACGAGAGCAGCAACCGGTGTCATTGGCATCGACGACGGCTCGCCTTTGCGGCATTTATATGTATCGCGACGCGATGCTGGGATGTCGTGGCGATGCATACCTCATCTGCCTCGCAAAACTGGATCGACAAGCTCTCGGTGAAAATCGTCGTCTCATTACTTTTTGTCGCATTTGCCGATCTCCACCAGCGAGCAAATTCACGCCCCGCGCTCGCGGTATATGGCGGACTCTCGGGAATATCTCGACTCGCGACACTCGTCCGCAAAGTTCAGCTGAGCGCGTCGACACCTCCTGCGCTGAAGGGGTCGCCCTCATCGATCAGCGCAGTCCCCTTTGGGAAGCCGGTAGAATGCGGATGGGAGAAATGAACAGGGGCTGTCGTGAACGGACTTGGTGAGCGCCTGAGGGCGCGGGGATGGCGGATGACTCCACAGCGCCGGGCGATCGCTGCGGTGCTCGACGGCGAGAATGTCCACCTCAGCGCGGAGGCCGTCGTCAGCCGGGCCCGGGCTGCATTTCCCGAGATCTCGATGGCGACGGTCTACAACACACTCAACGAACTCGTCGCCATCGGTGAGATCGTTGAAGTCTCCACCGGTTCAGGTGCGAAAAGGTTTGATTCGAATACCTCACGTGCGCATCATCATCTTTCTTGTACTTCGTGCGGAGAACTCCATGATGTCCATACCGATTTTATCGGACCAACGCTTGACGATCGCGAACAGTTCGGTTTCCTCGTCACCGGCTACAGCGTGGTCTTCAACGGACTCTGCCTAGCCTGTCAGGAGCGCAGCGGAACCTCCAACTGACATGATCGAGCGAGCTCACATCGTGGTGATGGAGTCACCCTCTCGCGCATCCCGCAAATCAGTGCTCTCCTTTTGGTATCGAACCCATCTTCCCGGCGCGGAAGTCATCGAAGGCCTGCTGGAGTTCCTCGGTACTGTTCATGACGAAGGGGCCGTACTTTGCGACTGGCTCGCCGATCGGTTCACCTCCGAGCAAGAGGACATCAAGCTGCGTCGCGGGCGAACCCGGGTCGATCTCAGCGCGTACTGAGAAGTAGTCACCCTCCCCCATGACAACGAGCTGTCCCGCTTTGATTTCGTGGCGCTGCGAACCAACCGTCCCTGCACCGCCGAGCACATAGATCAGACAGTTGTGATGGCTCGGCCATGGGACGTCAAGCTGCGCTCCCGGAACAATGCTCGCGTGCGCGAGCGTGATGCGGGTGTGTGTCGACCCGGGACCTTGGTGTCCATCGAGCTCTCCGGCGATCACCCGGACAACCGATCCACCATCTGATGAGCGCACGAGCACAAGCCGGTTCCGCGTGATGTCTTGGTACTTGGGAGAGAGCCACTTCGAGCGTGCGGGAAGATTCACCCACAGCTGTATTCCGTGGAACAGTCCGCCCGAGGCGACGAGCTCTGACGGCGGACGCTCAATGTGCAATATCCCTGCGCCCGCGGTCATCCATTGGGTATCGCCGTCACTGATCAGGCCACCGCCCCCGGTCGAATCCCGGTGCTGAAAGGTCCCATCGATCATGTAGGTGACCGTCTCGAAACCGCGGTGGGGATGCCAGGGCGTTCCCTTCGGCTCACCAGGGGCGTACTCCACCTCGCCCATCTGGTCCATGTGGATGAACGGATCGAGGTCGGCATCGCTCACGCCAAAAAAGGCCCTTCGCACGGGAAAGCCCTCTCCCTCGAGGCCAGAGGGGGCGTTCGTCAGCTGACGCACCGCTCTCTCTCGCGCGACAGAGAGGTCCACAGGGGAGATCGCGGGAAGAACCAACGGATCATCTACGGTTACAGCCGGCATGAGCACTCCTTCGATAGCACAGAAACCTCACCGACGGGACGTCCAGCGGGCCCGCCGTGTCATGTTCTCATTCCAACACCTCGAGTCCTCGATTTGTTCCACAGGTCGAACGGTAGGTTCATCGGGAGACAGAGTTCAAGACTACGTCGTGGTGAACATGCAGGTTCGTGGTGAACATGCAGGAGATCTCCGCGTCTGGCGAGCCAACAGACGACCGCTCACGCCCTGGTTCCGAAAGAAGGCCTCGTGGCACTGACCCGCCGACCGGGCCGCGACGCGGTGACCTGGATCGCGCTCGGGCTGGTCGTCGTCTCGATCCTCATTGTCACCGCCCGGCACGTCGGCGCCAGCAAACCTCGCGCGCCAAGCCCGAAACCGACGTTGCACGAGACCTCATTCAGGGCCGCGACGCCAGCGGCGCGATCGGTTGGTCGTGCGGATGGACCGAAACGGCCACCGTACGGCGCATCGCGCGTGCAAAGTTCCACCAGCGACCTCCCGGCAGTATCAACGACCACCGAGGTGACGACAACGACCTCCCCCAGCCCGAGCAATTCGTTGCCCGTACTGACCAATGCAACCCTGTCCTATCCCGGTGACGTTGCAACGACCTATCCCCTCTCGATCAAGAGCGGGCCGGTTCGCGCAACATTGACGTGGCATCGCGGCATCGAACTCTCCCTCGCGCTTACCTGCGGAGCAAGTGAGATCTCCCGACACTCTGAACGCGGGACGATCGGCGTCACCATGCACAGAGCGGGCAGCGACTGCCTGCTTGAAATTGCGCGGCCGTCGATTGCGGGACCTCCGGTCGCCTATTCTCTAGCACTGACCTATCTTGCTTCGGGATCGGCGACCTCGAAATGAGCCGTTCATCTCGCGAGCCTCCGATCCAAAGAGATACGCTCACCCGCGGTCTCGCAGCGCTGACGAAATCAGCGCTGTTGGTGCTTGGTGTGCCGGTCGCAGCAATACGCCTCTGGCAATTCAGTTCGATCCAGAGCTACAGCCTGCACATCGGCCTGATCATCGACGTGGTCCTCGGACTCGTCGGCGTCTTCTGGATCTTCGCCGTCTTCCAGCTGTCCGGCGAGGTGTTGCGCACATTGCGTGCACCCGATACGGCATCGCGAGGCTCATGGTCGGGTTCCTGGGCCGCCGGCATCGTCGGTCTCTTGCTGCTCGCCGGTGGTATGAGCATGCACGGCTCGACGCCACGCAGCGCAACTGCCGTGGTGCGAACCATGCACGAGCGGACACCGCATCGGGCGAACCAGCTTTCACAGCGTGACCAAAACAGCATCGCCACAAAGGCAGCCCTCGGACTTGGCGCGCTGATCGGCGCGGCATTGCTTGGCAGAACCCGTCAGCTCGGACGACTACGCCTCAGCCTGCGCGCGCCCGGCGGAGCGGCAGAGATTCCGAATGACGAAGTCCAAAGCCTTGTACGCGAACTTGCCAGCGTTTCGAACGATCGACTGGTCGACTGGGTGGAGGCAGTCAATCGACTCTTGGGAGGTCTTTTTCTCACCAACCCGGTACACGACGCGCCAGAGATTGCGCTGTTGCGCGTCGCTGAGGAGGGGATCGAGATCCTCCTGCGTCGTCCACAACCGCATCCCCCTGCACCGTTCTATTCAAGTGAGGGCGGATTCTGGTGGCATCTCGAACGTGGCCTCACGCTTGAGGCGCTTCGCTCGCTCGGCGGGCAATCCGCGCGATTTCTTCCACCGCTGATCCCTGTTGGCAGCGACGGAGCCGGTGAGATCCTCGTCGCCGTAAACCCCGGTCAGGTTCTCGGGATCTGCGGAGAGGAAGCATCCGTCGATGCGGCGCTCGAGGCATGCCTGACTGCGATCCGGGTTCTTCCATGGTGTGACGAGCTCTCGGTCGAGATGGTGGGAGTCGAACCCCCCCCGCTCGATGAGCAGAGCGTCCACATGCAGCGCTCCAACCTCGAGACACTCTTGATGCTTCGCGATCGACCGAACACCGCGCGCTCGAAGCTGGTCGGATCGTGGCAGCGCGAACCCATTGTCATCATCGGCCGAAACGCGCTGAATGGTACGGCGCGTCACGCGCTCATCGGGGTGGCGCGTCGGTTCGGCGCGATTGTCGCCGGTATCCACGGGGAGATCACACTCACCGTCACCGATGATACTGCGAAACTCGCGCCGTTCGGCATCACGCTTCATCTCCATCAGCTCCACCCGCTCGAGACCTCACTCGTCGACCGGTTGCTCCAGACATACACACGGGCGCTTCCCGTCGTATCGCTGACGGCCTCCGAGCGGAGCCTGAAGCGCGCCGTCAACATCGAGATCACAATTCTCGGAGAGAACGTCGAGATCTCCGGAGCCCAGCGTCAACCTCACATCGATGACCTGCCGCGGATCCACGAACTCCTCGTCTTTCTCTGTCTCCATGGCCATGAGGCATCGACCTCCCAGGTTCGCGACGAGATCTTTGCCGATTTCGACGATCGTTCAGTTGCGAGAAGGATCGATAATCTTCTCGCAACTACCCGGGCGACTCTTGGAAGATCTCCGACCGGCGACGAGAACATCTGGCTCAACGAGAAAGGAATAATTACGCTCGACCGATCCATCACCCTTGACTGGTTCGAACTCCTCGACGACATCACCGCGGCGAGAAATGTCGAAGGCGCGCGTGCGATGGAGTTGCTTGACAGATCACTTCGCGTCATACAACCCGGAAAGCTACTCGCCGAGGTCACGCTCTACCCGTGGTTCCAGGCGATGCGCTACGGCGAGTACATCAAGGCGATACTTGTCGATGCATGTCATCATCTGATCACGCTCGCGCAGGATTCGAATCAACCCGACACGCTGCGTGCGGCGCTCGCACTCGGCCATGAGATTGAACCGGGATCGGAGATCATTGCGAGGGACCTGATGGTCGTCGCCGACCAAGAGGGTAACGGTCAGGCGATCGAAACAATATTTCGAGACCTGCAGACAACTCTTGAGAAACTGGGAGGGGCAGAGCCATCGGCGCTGACCAACCGTCTTTTCCACTCCCTGACCTCTTCGCAAAATTCGACGGAACACTGACGCGCGACCGTCGTCAATTCATCCGCTCCGCTACGATCGGCTCCATGTCAGAGACTCCTCCCTCCTCTGATCCGCGAGGAGGCACTCAGGGGAGTTCCACCTCAGTCGCTCGCGGCTTTGACAGAAAGCGGACCATCGCGCTGGCCTCGATCATTGTGATCATCGGCGCGGTTCTCGCTCTTGTCCTGACGAGGGGTTCTACGAAAAACTCCCCGCCCGCGAGCGCAGTCAAACAACCCGCAACGTCGCACGGTACCGGGTATTTCGCGAGTTTCGCCCCAAACATCTGTCCGCTCACCGATACCGTCGCTCCAGGCGGAAAGGCCCCGTTGCGACCAGCGCTCGCGGTGAAGATCGGGAACGAGCCACTGGGTGCTCGACCCCAGAGCGGCCTCAATGCGGCCGATATCGTCTACGACACGCCGGCTGAGGGTGGCGTGATGCGTTACGTTGCCGTCTTCCAGTGCAACAACGCGACGGCGATAGGACCGACTCGATCCGTGCGATACGTCGACTGGCACATCATCCGTCAGTTCATCCACCCCATCTTCGCGTATGCGAACGGAATCATTCCGGATGTGAATGTCGTTGATGCCTCAAAATGGATCTCAAGTGCGGATCTTTTGACGAATGCCGCATCGGCGACCTATCGCACCACCGACCGTCAGGCACCCGACAACCTCTACACCTCCTCAGCAGGGCTCTACGCGCTGTTTCCCTCCTCTATCACTCCGCCGCCGCCGGTATTCCGTTATTCGACGGCAACTCCGTCTCGTGCAAAGCCAATCTCGCGCGTGCAGATCAATTTCTCCTTTGACACCAACGTGGTATGGACATGGACCGGTTCGGACTGGTCGCATGGCTATGCGAATGGCACAGTAGTGAGCCCAGACGTCGACAGTCTCTCGCACACCCAGGTGACGACTGACAATGTCGTCATCGAGATCGTCAATTACCGGTTCGGGCGCTGGCCCGAGAGTCCCGGCTCGACGGGAGATGTCGAGAGCCAGACGCGCGGATCTGGTCCGGGATACATCCTGCGCAACGGCACAATGACTCCAGTTACATGGCACCGGCGATCGCTGATTAACCCAGATACCTTCACCGACGCGAGGGGGCAGGCTGTCGCTCTTGCACCAGGACGCACATGGGTAGAGATACTCCTCAACAGCACCGCGAAGAATCCCGGGGCTCTGACCTTCACACCGTAGACATAAGCGGGAGGTTTCACCTCACCGCAAAACGAGGGTGCCGCGATTAGTCTCGTATCGTGCCAAAGAGGCGTCTGTTCATCGATCTCACGCCCCTCAGGAGATTCCCCCAGTTCCGACTTCTCTGGTTCGGACTTCTCATCAGGACTGTCGGCAACCAGCTCACCGTCGTCGCGGTTCCCTATCAGATTTACCGGCTCACGCACTCCTCGCTCGACGTCGGCCTCGTTTCGATCAGCCAGCTCGGCCCACTGTTCATCGGATCGCTCATCGGAGGCAATCTCGCAGACTCGTTTGACAAAAGACGCTTACTCATCGCGACCCAGCTGCTGCTTGCCTCGACGAGTGTCGGCCTTGCGCTGAACAGCTCCGGACATGCCTCGATCTGGCCGTTGTTCGTATGCAGTTCCTTCCAGGCTGGATTTTCCGGGATCGACAGCCCAACAACGACCTCGCTCTCAGTGCGGATCGTCGACCGAGAGACGCTTGTCGCGGCGAATGCTCTCTGGCAGATGCTCTTCAACGTGGGTCAGGTTGCAGGACCGGCGGTCGCAGGACTGCTTCTCATCAAACTGAGCATCGGCTCGGTCTATTGGATCGATGTCGCCACCTTTGGCGCATCGCTGGTTGCCGTACTGGTGATGCGCATCGAGCGAGAGGTTGCGACAGGTGTGAGACAGGCACTCAATTTCACACAGATGCTGGTTGGTTTTCGTTACCTGAAAAAGAACCACCCTCTCCAGGGAATCTTCCTCGCAGATCTCGATGCCATGGTGCTGGGGTGGCCGCGCGCCCTCTTTCCCGCGATGGGCATCGTCCGCTTCCATGGAGGAGCCGGTGCGGTGGGACTGCTCTATGCGGCTCCTGGCATGGGTGCGCTTGTCGGAGCACTCGTCACTGGCTGGGTCTCGCGGGTCAGGCATGCGGGCCGCGCGGTGCTGATCAACGTCGCCGGCTGGGGAATTGCCATTACCCTGTTCGGACTCGTCCACTCGCTCACACTTGCGCTCATCCTGCTCGGCATCGCGGGAGCCTTCGACGTCTTCTCCGCGGTATTCCGCGGCGCGATCTTGCAACTCAAGACCCCGCGCGACATTCTCGGGCGCATGCAAGGGGTCCAGATCTCCGTCGTCACCGGGGGCCCGAGGCTCGGTGACCTCGAGCACGGCGCGGTCGGATCCATCTTTGGGTCACAGTTCGCCGTGGTCTCTGGCGGAATCGCATGTGTTGCGGGAGTCCTCGTGCTCGCACGGTTTCTCCCCGGTTTCACCAAACTCGTCGTAGGCCACGAGACGGGCGACGGGACACCGGGCGCGATCGAACACACAACGAGTTAGCACAAGAGAACGTTTCGGCTCATCGACACCGGCGACATGTGGTTGGATTCGCCTGACCAAGACGAGATCAACGTTCCACCTCAACCGATCCGCAGGTCAACGAGACCGGGACCGGTCGCCCAATTTCACGCGTTCTTGTGCGAAAGAGAGCGGGCTGATGGTGGTCAAGGCCCCCAGCTATTCGAACCTGTGGCCGAGTGGCCGCTGTTTCGGTTTCGAACGCTTGCTGATATGGTCGGTGCCGCGCCTGTGGTCAGGTACCGCGTCAAGATGACGATGGACGCGAACAGCTCTAATGCAACCGGGGGGTGGCAATTGGGACCAACGGATGTCGGCGATCCTGCCTACTATCACCGCGTCGTGGACTGCCAATGGGCATGTCCCGCGCACACGAACGTCCCCGAATACATCCGGATGATCGCCCAGGGTCGATATGACGACGCCTACATGCTAAACCGGGAATCAAACGTCTTCCCGGCGATTCTCGGCCGCACCTGCGACAGACCCTGTGAGCCCGCCTGTCGAAGAGAACGCGTCGATGGTGCACCGGTTGCGATATGTCGGCTGAAACGGGTTGCGGCGGATCTGCGCGGTGACGTCAGCGATCGCCTACCGGCAATTCCAGAGGAGAAGAACGGCAAGCGCATTGCCTGCATTGGAGCGGGCCCGGCATCGCTCACGGTGGCGAATGACCTCCTCCCGCTTGGATACTCGATCACCATCTTCGAACAGCATGACTCTGCGGGTGGCCTGATGCGTACGAACATTCCGGCATTCCGGCTTCCAGCGAGTGTCATCGACGATGAGACACAGGTGATCATCGACATGGGCGTCGACATCCGCTACAACTCGCCGATCGCGAGTCTCTCTGATCTGCTCGCGAAAGGTTACGACTCGATCTTCATCGGCAGTGGTGCGCCGCGCGGGAAGCAACTCGACCTGCCGGGCCGCTGGGACGAGACCGGTCCAACACGGATTCACATCGGAATCGACTGGCTCGAATCGATCGCCTTCGGACATATCGATTCCATCGGCGAGAGGGTCCTCATCATCGGTGTGGGAAACACCGCGATGGACTGCTGCCGGTCTTCGAGACGCCTCGGTGGAAAAGAGATCAAGGTGATGGCGCGCCGTCCGCGCAAATTCTTCAAGGCGTCACCATGGGAGCTCGATGATGCCGAGGAAGAGGGAGTGGAGATCCTCATCAACTACTCGCCGCGACGCTTTGTCATCGAAGAAGGACAGCTCACCGGCATGGAGTTCGACATCCTCGAATGGGACGAACGGGCGGTCGATTCCCGGGTGATCGACACGGTCATCCTCTCTTGCACCGATGTGATCCTCGCAATCGGCCAGGAGAATGCCTTCCCGTGGATCGAGCGCGACCTCGGCCTCGAACTCGGCGAGTGGGATGTCCCGATCGTCGACGAGACGACAATGGAGTCGACGCTTCCCGGCGTCTTCTTCGGTGGCGACTCCGCGTGGGGCCCGAAGAACATCATCTGGGCAGTCGCGCACGCGCATCAGGCGGCGATCTCGATCCACAACCGATCTCGGGGACTCCAACTCACGGACCGGCTTGCCGATGGAATGAACCTCGTCAGCCAGAAGATGGGGCTCAATGAATGGAGCTACCACAACGATTTCAATCCTTCGAGCCGTCAGCAGATGAATCACGTCGAACTCACCCGAAGGTTCGCCCAGCTCGATCTCGAGGTCGAGCTCGGCTTCTCGGTCGAACAGACCGTCCGCGAGGTGCAGCGCTGTCTCAACTGCGACATCCAGACCGCGTTCACCGCACCGCTGTGCATCGAATGCGACGCCTGCATCGACGTCTGTCCGGTTGACTGTTTGACGATCACACGCGATGGCGACGAGGACGAACTGTCGCTGCGGTTGAGCACCAAGAGGACCAACCCGGATCAGGGTCTGTACGTGTCCGAAGGACTGCCACAGACCGCGCGGGTGATGGTGAAAGACGAGAACATCTGCGTCCACTGCGGCCTCTGCGCCGAACGTTGCCCCACCTCTGCGTGGAACATGGAACGCTTCGATCTTTTGATCCCCTATGCCTCGAACGCCCCGCTGACGGCGAGTGCGATGGGCACCTCAACGCTGACCGGTGACTATTGGGGGGTTGCACGTGGCACTTGACATCGCCGGGGAGGCACAGACGGAACACGACCTTCTAAAACGCGTCAATGACTTCGCGATCAAGCTCGGCAACGTCAACGGGACAGGATCGGCGAGTGCGAACACGCTTTTGATGCGCGCGATATTCAGAATGGGCATTCCGGTCTCGGGCAAGAACCTCTTCCCGTCAAATATCCAGGGACTGCCGACCTGGTACGAGATCCGGGTGAACCGATCCGGGTACACCGCGCGGGCTCTTGACTATGACCTCATGGTGGCAATGAACGCACAGACCTACGCCGAGGACATTCGCGAGGTTCGCTCGGGCGGCTACGTCCTGCACGATTCAACCTGGCCGCTCGCCCCCGAGCTCATCCGACCGGATGTGAATTTCCTCGAAGTACCCCTCACCACGTTGTGTATCGATAGCTTCTCCGCGGCGCGCGAGAGGGTCCTGATGAAGAACATCTGTTACGCGGGAGCGCTCGTCGCCTTTCTTGCAATCGATCTCGAAATTGTCTCAGCGCTGCTCGACGAGACCTTCCAGCGAAATGCACGCCTGCGCGAGTCCAATCAACGCGCGCTGCGGCTTGGATACGAGTACGCGCGCGACCACTACGACTGCCCGTTGCCCTTTCATCTCGAAGCCATGGACGCAAACAGCGACAAGATCCTCGTCGACGGCAACACCGCGACTGCACTTGGCTGTCTCTACGCCGGGGCGACGGTCGCAGCGTGGTATCCGATCACGCCCTCGACCTCGGTGATGGACAACTTCACGGCACTGTGTCGCCGTTACCGGCGCGAGAAGCTTGCCGAGCCCGGTCCCGATGGGGAGACCCAATACCAGAACAACTACCTCATCTTGCAGGCCGAGGATGAGCTTGCCGCGATCGGCATGGTGCTCGGCGCGAACTGGACCGGCGCGCGGGCATTCACCTCGACCTCTGGACCCGGGATCTCACTGATGAATGAACTGCTCGGACTCGCGTACTACACCGAGATCCCCGCGGTCATCGTCGACGTCCAACGGACCGGGCCCTCGACGGGGATGCCGACGCGCACCCAGCAGGGGGACATCCTTGCCTGTGCCTACGCCTCGCATGGCGACACCAAGCATCTCTTGTTGTTCCCAGCCAATCCCGCGGAGTGCTTCGAATTTTCCATTGCGGCATTCGACCTCGCCGAACGCTTCCAGACGCCGGTGATCATGCTGTCCGATCTTGACATCGGCATGAACGACTGGGTCGTTCCGACGTTGCGCTGGGATGACGCGTTCGTTCCCGATCGGGGCCGCGTGCTCGACGCGGCGGAGCTCAAGGAGATCTCGCGCTTTTTCCGATACAACGACGAAGACGAAGATTTCGTCGCCGCGCGCACCCTCCCTGGAGTGGATGAGAAGGGTGCGTATTTCATCCGCGGGTCGGGACACGATCGCTACGGCGCGTACACCGAGGTACCGGACCAGTATCAAGAGGTCGTGGATCGCCTCGCGAAGAAGCACGCCGCGGCTGGCACGCACATGCCAGAGCCGGTCATCGAGCGCCACGAGGGTGCGCAACTTGGCGTGGTAGCAGTCGGGAGTTGCGACCTGGCGATCCGCGAGGCGCTCGAACTTCTCGAAGAATCGGGCATCCCGGTGGATTTCCTCCGTATCCGGGGTTTTCCGTTTTCGGGCATTGTGCAACAGTTCCTCGACGAACATGATCTTTGTTTCGTGATTGAACAGAACCGGGACGCTCAGCTCCGTTCGTTGCTCAAGATCGAGACATGCATTGCACCAGAGAAACTGCGTTCAGTGCTCGTCTACGGGGGGTTCCCGCTCAGTGCGAAACACGTCATCGACGGCATCACCAGCCAGTTGGGAGACTGAACATGGCCTCGATCACCAAACCGCTGATCCCCTTCGTGCGCCTCGAGGAGAATGCAATCGGTCTCACCGTACGCGACTACGAGGGCTCGATGTCCACGTTGTGCGCGGGATGTGGACACGACTCGATCTCCGCCGCGATCGTGCACGCTTGCTTTGAACTTGCAATCGCGCCACACATGATCGCAAAGCTTTCGGGTATCGGCTGCTCCTCGAAGACGCCGACGTATTTCGTCCGCGGAGCGCACGGGTTCAACTCCGCACACGGACGAATGGCGACAATTGCAACCGGAGCCAATGCGGCCAACCGCGAGCTGAAGCTCATCGGGATCTCGGGCGACGGAGACTCCCTCTCGATCGGCCTTGGTCATCTTGCCCACGCCATTCGACGCAACGTCGACATGCTCTACGTCATGGAGAACAACGGTGTTTACGGCCTGACGAAGGGTCAGTTCTCTGCCTCTGCTGATGTCAACTCGACCTCCAAACGCGGCGAGCCCAACATCATTCCGCCAATCGATGTGGTGCAGCTGGGTCTGAGCCTCGGTGCGACGTTCGTTGCTCGAGCATTTTCAGGCGACAAGGAACAGCTCGTTCCGATTCTCAAGGCCGGCCTGATGCATCGCGGATTCGCTTTGATCGACGTCATCTCTCCATGTGTCCAGTTCAACGATCACGAGGGTTCGACAAAGAGCTACCAGTTCACCCGTCAACACGAGGTTCAGGCGACCGACTTCGTCCCCCCACGAGAGGAGATCATCGCGACAATTCCCCAAGACGACGTGATCAATGTCACGATGCACAGTGGATCGGTGATGCGCTTCCGCTCTGTCTCTGACGACTACGACCCAACAGACCGGAACGCCGTCATGGCCTATCTCGATGAGCATCGCCGAAATGACGAGATCGTCACCGGACTTTTGTACGCAAGCACGGATGTTTCCGATCTTCACGAGTTGAACCGCACGCCCGATGCATCACTCGTCTCGATTCCCTTCAGCCGACTCTGCCCGGGTTCGGACGCGCTTAGAGACCTTCAGGAGAGCTTCAGATAGGAGAATCCCGCCTGCCGACTCCTGTGAGGGGAGATGACCGGCGAGAGCTGTTGAGCTAGACAGATGCAGGGGAGGCACACAATGGAGGCGCGGATAGGAAAATTGACGGATCGTGAGTTTGAAAAGGCAATCGCGACGCTGCAGGAGGGACGCGTGCCGTTCGATTCACCGAAAATGTTGCGGCGATTCGCAGATACGATCGTCGACAAGCTGTGGGAGAAATACGAGAGTCCGGTTGAATCGGGCTGACAACGTCCCTTGGGACCGACGGCTCATTTTCGAACATTTTCATTACCGGGCCACTGGGTCAACATCGAACCACTGGGAGTTCAGCCGCGAGCAACCGCACGCCTTGCGAATAACCCGGCAAGACCTGTATCGATTTGGCCTGACTGGGAAGAAATACCCACCCCTTGCATGAATAGAGGCGCGCGCAACGAGGCTTTGGTCCGAGAGGAACTGAAGTTGTCATGAGTTATGGTCTCTTTAGGTCCCAAGACATCACCTCGTGGAGCTTCGCGGACGGCTTTCTAACCCTCCCCCATTCGTCGATCTCACCGAAGAGCACCTTGGCAAAGAGTGGTCACGCTCGACTCCTTGAAGGATCGTCACGTGACTCCACAACTTCGCTCAGTCTTGCAGCAACATGATCTCCGTCCTCTGATACACGACGAAGACCAGGCTGCGACGGGGCGTTTAGCGTGTCGCGAGGCACCCGACATCGGGTTTTCTCGATCTGGTGCTCGTGGCCGTTGACATTGGTTTCGTCAGCTGAGCAGAACAGTCGCCTCTTGGATATCCTTTCGATCACCTACATCTGGAGGTGCAATGGACAAGAACCTCGTCGATCAAGTGATCGATGTTGCTCAACGCGTCATCGCAAGCGGAGCTATCTCCGCCAACGGTCACGGGAACGTGAGCCTGCGAGTGCCAGGAGCTGAAGAGATGTACTTCACCGCCGGCCCGTCGCTACGAAAACATTCACCATCCGCCGTCGTCCGTGTCGGGCTGAACGGTGCCCTACTAGAAGGCGACCTGCCGCCCATCCAGGGAGCCGTCGTGGCCATGCACACGGCGATGTATGCGGACCACCCTGATGTTGGCTGTGTCTTGCACACACATTCGCCCTACGCCACCGCCTTTGCGGTTGCCCACCGTCCGATTGAATGCTGGGTCGAGGCATTGGCCATGTTCGGCTTGCCGACCGGCGTCCCGGTGGCCAATTACGGTCCGCGGGGATCCGACCAGGCGGTGGCCAACATCCGGGCCGCGATCACCCCCGGGGCTCCTGCGGTTCTGCTGGCGAACCACGGGGTGTTGGTATTCCACCGGACACCCGAATTGGCGATCCAGATCGGCGGAATCGTCGAAGAGGCCGCACAGGCCGGGCTCAACTCCAGCGGCCTCGGTGGCCCCGTCGAGATCCCAGAGGAACTCCGTGAGGCAGCGCTCCAGCGCGCCATGCTCTTTGAGCACCACGGAACGGCGCACGCCTAGTCCGAATCTGAAGCTCTGGGCGTAGCGTTTTCGTTTACACACAAAACCCTACTGGCGCAACAATTTGGCGGTGACGGCATGGACGCGAATTCAATCGCCAGCTCTCCACGATATCTTTGTCGGATGTTGGATCGCCGTGACAACGAACAGCTCCTCTATCTTCAACCGAAAAGAGCACCTCGTTGCGCTCTCGGCCCTAGCCTGATCGAGAGATCACCTCTCACCCGGAAGACCCTGTGCGAGTCATAGTCACCTGAGTGCCGCAGACCGGACATACCCTGCCTCTGCTCCCGCTTGCTCTGGCCTTCAGTGCCCGTGGCGACGAGGTCATCATCGCCAGCGGGCCAGATGCCGCAGAGACCGTCGGCCGCAGTGGGCTCACGTTCCGGGCCGTCGGCCCAGCATTCGACTCCTGGTTCGCCGCGCTGAACGCGCGGACGCGCGGGATACCTGGCGACGGACTTGCTCCGCCGCGGGTGCAGGGCTATTTCGTCCCCAGACTGTTCGGCGAGGTCGGGATGGCGCTCGTGATCGACGACCTGTACGCACTCTGCAAAGAGCTAGAGCCGACATTGATTGTCTTTGACCCCTATTACTTTGCCGCTCCCCTCATCGCCGCGGTGACCGAGACCCACGCGGTTCTCCACGGCATAGGTCCGCGGATAGATCCGCACGTCCTGGACCTCGTGGCGGACGCTATCTCACCCATATGGCGGGAGTTCGGGATCGATGTCCCACGCGCCGCAGGGGTCTACTCAGGTACCGTCTCTCGGCCTGTCCCCCTTCGCTTGACCCGGTGGCTATAGATCACCCCGCGGCCCAAGCTTTGCGTCCCACTGCCCTGCCAATGGCCGTGCCTCCAGCGTTGCCAACGTCATTCACGGATCCGGAACATCCGCTTATCTACCTGACCCTGGGGACATTCTCGAACAACGATCTCCGTCTCTTCCGCCTGGTGCTTGAAGCTTTGGAGAGGGAACCGATCAACGTGCTGGCGACGGTCGGGCGAGACAACGATCCATCGGCCCTCGGGCCGTTACCCGACAATGCGCGCGCGGAGCGCTACATCGATCAAGCGCAGGTGCTTCCCCACTGCTCAGCGGTGGTTCACCACGCTGGAGCGGGCACGATGTTCGGAGTCCTAGCGCACGGGCTTCCTTCGCTAGCTCTGCCTCAGAGCGCCGACAACTTCATGAACGCCAACCTGCTCGCGGAAGCTGGTGCCGCCCGGATCTTGATGCCCGGCGAGGTGACCAGCGCCAGCGTCCGCTCAGGGCTTCTCAAGGTGCTTGGTACCGCCACTCATCGACAACGGGCGCGCCAGCTCGCGGACGAAATCCGCTCGATGCCCTCTTCGAGTGAGGTCGCCGAAATACTAGCCAACAGCTCGCCTTCGATTGATGGCTGAGGATAGTTTTCAACCGTTCGTTACCTCAACAACTCACCGCAGCGGATGGGAGGTGCCCGGGCGCAAACACGAGATACCGACAAGATTCCAGCGGCGCACGGGACGAACGCAAGCGCCTTTCACGGCGGTCTTTCGATAGCGCAGAGTCTTCGTTCGTATGATGACGGTGCAGGGGCGCGATCACGGTGGGCCCTACAGTGGGCCGTAAGGCGCTTGAACCCGTGACCCTTTGCATGTCATCTCGTCTGGATCAGTTCAAGGTCGTTCGATGCTGGCCAACCAATAGCGTCGAAGTTTGACTTTGGTTCACCTTTGTTCGGCGGCGACACCCCTCAAGTCGTTGGCGTCGCTGACGGATTTGCCTGCGTAAGAGAGGCGGGTTCACATCGATGATCGTTCTCGAATACAGCAATCAAGCTAACGGTGAATGCCGCGCGCCGGGCATGCTCATGGTGTCCAGCAATTGTTCGTCCGATTCTTCTCTTGCCGATGACTCGGTCTCTCGCATTCACTATTCCTATCGACGAGAACAAGGGAAGGAGATGGCGAAAAAGAACGGGATCGTTCAGCGAGCACCCACAACCGTGGCGAACTCGGTCAGGACGCACGACCTTCTATGAACCTCCTGGCGATGTGGATCGACCTCCGCCATCTTGTCAAACCTTCCCGTTAACGTTAATATTTTGGGATGTCTGGATCATCTTTCGCCATCCTGCTGGCCCTGGACGGTCATCTTCGAGCCAATGGGCGGTCAGCGACCCAATGACGAACGCCTCCCTCGGAGTGCGGGGGAGCCAAAGAGCCGCTCGCCCCGACCACTACAAGTGGATTGCTCTGTCAAACACGACGCTCGGCGTATTGATGGCCGTGCTCAACTCCTCGATCGTCCTGATCGCCATGCCCGACATCTTCCGGGGTATCGGACTGAACCCGCTCACCCCGGGCAACACCGGCTACCTGCTGTGGATGCTGATGGGCTTCATGGTGGTGATGGCAGTGCTGGTGGTGAGTCTCGGCCGGCTCGGTGACATGCTCGGCCGGGCGAAGATGTTCAATCTCGGCTTCGCCACCTTCACGCTGTTCTCGATCCTGCTGTCGATCAGCTGGATGCACGGCCCAGCTGCTGCTCTCTACCTGATCATCTTGCGGGTCGGCCAAGGAGTCGGCGGTGCGCTGCTCATGGCCAACTCTGCGGCTATTTTGACCGATGCCTTCCCGCCCGATCAGCGCGGTCTCGCCATGGGAATCAACAACGTGGCCATGATCGCGGGCTCGTTCATCGGCCTCATCCTCGGTGGCCTACTCGCCCCTGTCGGGTGGCGACTCGTGTTCTTGGTATCGGTTCCCTTCGGCCTGTTCGGGACGGTGTGGTCTTATCTGAAACTGCGCGACACTGGCGTGCGCAGCAAGTCTCACATCGACTGGTGGGGCAATCTGAACTTCGCCACAGGTCTCATCATGGTCCTCGTTGGCATCACCTACGGCCTGCTCCCCTACGGTGGCCACACCATGGGCTGGACAAGTCCGTTCGTCCTCACCATGATTTTCGGTGGTGTGGCCGTGCTGATCGCGTTCTGCTACATCGAGACCCGCGTCACCGATCCGATGTTCCGTCTCGGGCTGTTCCGCATCAAGGCGTTCGCAGCCGGCAACGCCGCGAATCTGCTCGCTGCGCTGAGCCGGGGCGGAATGATGTTCATTCTCATCATCTGGCTGCAGGGAATCTGGCTACCCCAACATGGTTACGCGTTCAGCGTGACGCCGCTATGGGCCGGCATCTACATGCTCCCGCTCACGGCCGGCTTCCTCATCGCCGGTCCCGCCTGTGGGGCACTGGCCGACCGCTACGGTGCCCGGCCCTTCGCCACCGGCGGGCTGGTGCTCGTCGCTGGCTCCTTCCTCCTCCTCGAGGCGCTACCAGTGGACTTTCCCTATCTCGGCTTTGGAGCCACCCTCTTGCTGAGTGGCATCGGAATGGGCATGTTCGGCGCCCCCAACCAGACCGGCATCATGAACAGTCTGCCCCCCGACCAACGCGGAGCAGGAGCGGGGATGATGATGACCTTCATGTCCTCGGCCCAGGTGCTCTCCATTGGGATCTTTTTTACCCTCATGATCCTCGGTCTTGCTGCGAACTTACCCGCCGCTCTGATCCACGGCTTGACCGCGCAGGGCGTGAGCACCTCTGTGGCCACTCGAGTGTCGCACCTTCCCCCGGTCGGCAGCCTGTTCGCCGCTTTCTTGGGCTACAACCCCATGGCGCAACTCCTCGGACCCGCCGTCCACACGCTCCCACACCACACCGTGACCTACCTGACCGGCCGATCGTTCTTCCCCCGGTTGATTAGCGGCCCATTCGGCAAGGGCCTCCATGAGGCGTTTGATTTCGCGTTCGGCGCCTGCCTCATCGGCGCCGTCGCCTCGCTGATGCGGGGCAGCAAGTACCACCATGGCCAAGACGATCCGGTCACCGCCGAAGACCGAGCAGTTGAGGTAGAGACCGAAGCGACGGAGGCGCTCGTAAAGTGAGGGCACAACGACTGGAACGCGAAACAACGACTCCCGCGGCGACTATCAAGACGACAATCGATAGGTGGTTTCCCGAACTGCACCCTCAAGTGCGGATCGATTGGCTCGAGTCTGTCGAACAACAGCTACCGATCGTGCTCGAGTTGTCGGCACCGAGCCCAAGCCCGGGGCGCTCATCGTGAGCGCCCCGACCACCGCCAATAGCTCGCCCTCACCTCTTCGAGCCGACCCCCGGCACGAGCGACGCGCCCTCGATGGCTCGCTCCCAACCGATCGTGGGCACAGTGCTGGCCCCCGAGACGGCGAGTCAGCCGGCGCTGGCGAGGATGGCGGTCTTCGCATCGGCAAGGTGGCTGCTCGTGCCGGAGTTTCAACTCGGACGCTGCGTTACTACGAGGAGCTCGGACTGCTCGAGCCCTCAGGGCGAACCGCGGGAGGTGAACGGCGCTACCAGACCCAGGACCTTGCACAGCTCGAGCGCATCATCGAGCTGAAAGACCTCCTCGGGATGAACCTCGAGGCGATCCGGGAGCTCCTCACTTCCCGAGCCCGTCTCGACGAACTGCGCGTCGCTTACAAGTCTCATGAAGACGCCCCTGCCACGACGGGGGACACGGTGCGCCGCGCCATCTTGGAGGAGGCGCTCGCCCTTCAGGGTTCGCTCATTGAGCGGATGGACTCCAAATTGGCCCGCCTGGCGGCATACCGCGCCGAGATACGTGCCAGCGCTGAGCACTGTGCGGCGCTCCTTCAACAACTCGAATGAGTCAGAGTGGATCGACCTGTCGAAACTGCACTTTCCCAAGGCGTGGCTTCACCCGTCGCCAGTTGACCCAATGGAAGCGCTTGACCCAAGAGCGATTGTGCGTCGCCCGTCGTACACGCATGATCTGCGCAGGTGGGCCGTGCAGTGGGACAGAAGTGAGTCAAGGATGTAAAGCCATTTACCCAGCTCAATACCTCTGTCTATATGGCGCTGAGTCAGACTTTGAAGCGCAAAACCCACAATTCTCAAGGCAAAAGGGTGCCCGTCTGACCGCAAGAAACGCGATTCAGTTCAAGACTCTGAGAACTATGCGGTTCGGGAGTACATCGCGACGTCTCGGTGCGCGCCGTGGCGCCAGAACTTCTTGGCCGTGTCGCCATCACAGTGAAAGCCAGCGCGTGCAGCAACTGCCCGCGACTTTTCGTTCCCAACTTCCACCAGCAACTCCAAGCGCGCGAATCCTGCACTCTCAAAGGCCCAGTCGGCGAGCAACTGGATTGCCCTAGTTGTTACACCGGCTCCCCTTGCCTCAGGGGCAATCCAGTAACCGGCTTCCGCGACACCAGTTGACCTTCGTCGAAAGCGACGAGTCCGATAGAACCCAGTCGTGCTCCGGTAGCGGAAGCTGTTACTGCGAAGTGTGCACCCTTGTGTTCATCCCAGACTGTCTCAGACATTGGCCACGGTTAGCAATACAGCGTGCTTCATTTCATAAGGAATGGGTACGCGAGTCCAACGCTGAATGTCTGGGTTCTGGCAAGACTCAAATACTCAGGCAACATCATCGCTGTTCCACGGACGTAAGGTAACAACACCGTCACTCAGTGTGGGCTGGCTATTTTCACATCAGCCGCCGACTTTCGTCGTTGTGGGTGAGCCACTTTCGTTGATCCAAAGTGGACATCACAGTGTGGGCGTTACAGTGTGGGCCGTACAGGACTTGAACCTGTGACCCCTTGCGTGTCATGCAAGTGCGCTACCAGACTGCGCCAACGGCCCTTAATCAATCAGAGGTTAGCACTCGACTCGATCGCGGGATCTTCCGCCGGCCAAGGTAATTCGAGGGCAATCGCCTAGAATTCTGCCCGTGCCAGATACACCTCCCGATCGCACAGGCGAGGCGGCCATTGGTGTCAACGAAATCATTGCAAAACTCGTCACTTACCTCGTGGTGCTCGGGAGCACTCTTTTCGTCTTTGCACAACTCAATCCAACGCTGCTTTTCAGCAGCTCAATCGATGTCGGCGGTGACAACGCCGCGCATGTTGCCGCGTCATACTTCTTCGTACATCACCTTTTTCCCCACCTGCAGCTGTCCGGCTGGGATCCCGAATGGTTCGGAGGATTCCCGCTCTATGTCTTCTATTTTCCCCTCCCGGCGGTCATCACCGCGATATTGACCGGAATCGTCCCCTTCGGCACCGCCTTCAAGATTGTCACGGTGCTTGGATCGGTACTCCTACCGCTTGCCGCCTATCTCTTTGCCCGTCTCGCCGGTTTTCGCCGTCCAGTCCCCGCCCTGATGGCCGTTTCCTCGCTCAGCTTCTTGTTCAACACCTCCTACACCATCGACGGAGGAAACATTCCATCGACGCTTGCTGGCGAATACTCGTTCAGTCTCGCGCTGATCTTTGCACTGTTGTTTCTCGGCACATTGATCTTCACCCTGCGCACCGGCAAAAAGAGGTGGATCCCACCGATCCTCTTTGCGCTGACGCTTTTGTGTCACGTCGTCCCGGCACTTTTCGTAGCTGGAGGTGCCATTGTATTGATCCTCGTCTGGCGGGGCCGCGCGCGTGCGTTTCACATCATTGTTCCGCTCGGAGTGGTCGGCGCTCTCTTGAGTGCGTTCTGGTTGATGCGTTTTGGACTTGATCTTCCCTATTCATCTTCGATGGGGTACACGAGGATCCCCGGCCTCTTCCATATCCTCTTCCCGACATCGGCAGAGGTAGCGATACCGATTCTTGCGATCGTTGGTTCCGCCTATGCAGTCGCGCGCGGTCAGCGGGTCATCCTCGCTCTCTCATTAATGGCAGTTGGATCTGCATTCGCGTTCTCTGTCCTGCCGTCCGGTCTCGTGTTCAACGGCCGCTGGCTCCCCTTCTGGTTTTTTACCACCGCGCTCATCGCCGGATACGCAATTGGCGAACTTGGTTCGAGTTTGCTGAGACTTGTGAGATTCGACTGGCTCAACGCCTCCTTGACACCCGCGATTGCGTCACTTGGGATCATCGCGATCATCGCTGCGTACCTCGGGGTTCTTCCCCTCTATGCAACACCAAGTAGCGCGACAAGCTTTATTCCCTCCTGGGTCTCTTGGAACTATTCCGGATATGAGGCGAAATCCGGATGGCCGAACTATCAGTCGATGGTCGCGATGATCAAGCGCTCAAGCGCGAAGTATGGCTGCGGACGACTTGACTACGAATACTCGCCCAACTTCAGCACACCATTTGGTTCAACGCTTGCACCGATGTCACTCCCGATGTGGACGAACGGATGCATTCAGGTCGCAGAGGGTGTGTACTTCGAATCTTCGACCAGCACGCCATTTCATTTCCTCGATCAGGCCGAACTCTCGATAGAGCCATCAAACCCGGTCGTGGGCCTGAACTACCAGACGCTCAACGTCGCAGATGGCGTCCGTCATCTCGCCCTCACCGGCGTCAAGTACTTCCTCGCAAACTCGGCCCAGGTGGAGGCCCAGGCCGTAGCGGATCCACAGTTGACCGAGGTCGGTTCGACACCAGCTGACCCCGCGGCCGTTGAGACCTCTCCGACATTTCACGATCCCAACCCAAGGTGGATCCTCTATCGCATCGGCTCTTCCCCACTCGTACGCTCACTTTCATTCACACCGGTCGTCGAAACCGGCGGCTCACACGTGCAGTGGCTGAGCACCGCGCTCGACTGGTATCAGTCCGAACGTGACTGGCCGGTGGTGCTGACAACAGCTGGACCGAAATCTTGGTCGCACGTGAAGATCGGCACCCTGGTCGCACCGCGCGCCGGCGCAAGAATCAGCGGCACCTCGATAACAAAAATCCACACCACGAATAATTCGATCAGCTTCCATGTCAGCAACGTCGGCCGACCCGTGCTGGTCAACATTCCCTATTTTCCGAACTGGAGCGCGAGAGGAGCCTTGGGCCCATACCTCGCCTCTCCGAACATGATGGTGGTGGTACCAAGTGCGCATGACGTCACACTGACCTATGAAACAACATTCAGCGACTGGGTCGGACGGTTCATCACCCTGGTCGGCCTCGTGGCACTTTTCTTCCTGCGTCGCGACCTGCCACAAGATACCTTTCTTGTAGAAGAACGACCAGGCTGGCTCCAAGGGCCCGATACGCGAGCCCAGCGCGAGGGGCGCCGGGAGGAAACTCGCGGAGATGGTCTCGGGGATCCGAATGAAGATCCGGCCGATGAATCTTCCACTCCAAACCCCGAACTATCTGGCGAACAGCAGTTCGCGCTTGATAACGAGCAGGATGTCTTGTGAGTGCAGTGAACATCGACCCCCGTGAACCGGAACTCCTCCCCGAAGTCTCTGTCGTACTTCCGACGCATAACGAGGAACTCCTGTTGGCAAACACGGTTGCCACGATCACCACGGAACTTGCCAGACGTGGCCTTCATTACGAGATCATCGTCGTGGAAAACGGGTCGACGGATGCCACCCCCGCCATCGCAAAAGAGCTCGCGGATGAGATGCCGGAGCTGCGCGTCGTGGTGCATCAGGTCGGCGACTACGGAGAGGCGCTCTATCTGGGGATACGCGCAGCACGTGCTCCAGTCATCACCACCTTCGATGTCGATCTCTTCGACTTTGGATTCTTCGATCTCGCCCTAAGCAGCTTGCGTAACAATCATGCAGATATCGTCATCGCAAGCAAACGGGCCAAGGGAGCTCGTGACCGGCGTCCCCCAATACGCAGGGTCCTTACCTTTGGATTCATGATAATGCTGAGAGTGCTCGTCGACCTCCGAGTCACTGACGCACATGGCATGAAACTCCTGCAAGGACCAGTGGCCAATTCAACAGCTGAGCGCTGCGTCATGCGGGGGAGCCTGTTCGATGTCGAGCTCGTCATCCGTGCCACAAAAATGGGTGCCCGCATCGTCGAGATCCCCGTCTCTGTGCGGGAACTTCGGCCACCGCGTACGGGAATCGTCCAACGGACGCTCGAGTCTCTCATCGGCGCGATACGACTCCGGTCAATCTTAAAAGCAGAGCAATGACCTAGACCGACAATTGCGGTGCGCACTACCGTCCAACGAGTTGGGCAACCAGTTTGCTCAGATCCAAATTTGCGAGACGCAGCTGCGCAGCAGCTGTCGCCAAGGAGATCTTCGCGTTCGAGAACGTGGTCGCCTTGGCTGAAACTGGAGATCCCGAGAGCGCGAGCAGCGATCCCTGCGTTGAACCAAGCTCCGAGATAATCGTTGCCGCCAGCGACTTCAGAGTCTCATCCAGAACCTGCTCTGAGTGCAGCGATGGGAGAGTTACGCGCGATATCGCAATCGCGGCTGCGGCAGAACTCTCCTTCTCGGAGAGCTGCGCGGCCAATCCGATCAAGACATCGACGTTGGCAAGAAGATGGACCTGAGGCACGAGCAGATTCAGGACGCGGAGATTCATCACCTGGCTTACCTGACTTGCCACCATCGCAACGGAGGTGTCATCTGCCGCCCCCGCGGCGAGCGAATTGAGCCTTGCCATGGCCAAATCGACCAGATCCGTCAACTGGGAGCGATTGCTCTCTTGAATCATTATCTTGGTCGTCAGCGAGTTCACGAGCGACAAGAGCGCGCTTTGGCGGACCAGAATCGCGCGGGAGAACCAGCCCTGCGCCTCGGACAGCGTGACTCCTGGCGGCAGCACAGCCGAGGAGCTGTCCGGTGAAACCGGAGGAAGTTGAGCGAGCTTCATGGTTCGCTTGGAGCTTTGCAGCATCGCCAGCACCGAGGAGGTGCCGAGGCCAGATGTCGCACGAAGTCCGGCGGCAAATGCAGCCGGAGCCGCGCCAGCGATCAGCCCGAAGGCGGCCACAAGCACGCACGCGCTGGCCTTGCGCGCCATTTGTGTACCGCTCTGTCGGTGGAAGGAAATCATGTGCGCTCCTCGGTAGGGGTTTACCTATCAACACCCCTCTGACCAGCACCTCCACTATTGCATGTATCGACCGAGGGTATCGCCCGCATTTGTTAGCGAAGCGTAAGAGGAATATTGAGAACATGTTGCAAAGGCGCCGACACTCGAGGGCCGCATTCCACTACCGTTACTGCCCATGCCCGAAACCAAGGCCAACTCCGAGCGCGGGCGCCGACACGGTCTGAGGCGCTCGACGCGGCCGACGCGTGCACGCACGGCACTGACTCCAGCTCTCGCGAAGACCTTTCGCAGACGACGCATTCTGTTGTTTTTTGGCTCGATAATCGGACTGTTCGTGCTTGTCGTCGGCGGCGTGTTCGGCTACGCATACTGGCGTTACGGCCAATTTCCGAAGGTCAATATCCCCGGCCTTAACTCCCGACCGACAACCGGCGCGTTCGACATCTTGATTGTCGGTTCCGATTCGCGCGCCTTTGCCGGAAACACCGGTGCAAATTCCCAGGCATACGGGTCGAGTTTAGCGATCGGAGGCCAGCGCAGTGACGTCACGATCATCGCTCGTGTGGATCCCGCCAACCAGACGGTGCACCTTCTCTCGATACCGCGCGACACCTACGTCAAGATTCCCGGACACTTCGCGTATATCTCGGGATACAACCGGATCAACACGGCATTCAACAATGGTCCGCAGTTGCTTGTTCAGACGATTCAGCAGAATTTCCACATTCCAATCTCTGACTACATCGATATCAACATCGAGGGCCTGACGAACATGGTGAATGCGATCGGAGGTGTCTACCTCGACTTTCGCTATCCGGTCTATGACCTCGAGTCACATCTCGGCATCTCCAGGGTCGGCTGTCACCTAGTGTTTGGATCCCAGGCGGTCGCGCTCGTCAGAAGCCGCCACCTGTATTACAAGATACATGGCAAATGGAACTACGACGGGCTCTCGGACTGGAGCAGGATCCAACGACAGGATGCCTTTTTCAGAGCGCTCCTCCCGCGTCTGAAAGGAATCGTCACCAGTCCGACCGGGATGAACTCGTTTCTCGGAGCGGCCCAAAAGAACATCACCATCGACCGGTCCCTCTCGGTGGGCGAGATCATTTCGCTCGCTCGAATCTTTCGGCACATTTCGGGCTCCTCGCTTGTCGCGCAAACGCTCCCGACCGCCCCTGCGGTGATCAAAGGTGAGGACGTAGTGATCCCTGCACCACAACAGGATGCCAATGTGATCGCGGCGTTCCTCGCGATCGGATCGACGAAGACGACGTCATACCCCCTGCCACATTTACGTAGCAGCGACGTCGCGACGGCTCTCCTGACGGCCGCAACAGTCGTGGTGGCAAACGCCGGCGTGACGGTAACGACCATCCCTGGCATTCCAGCTCCAAGCACCTCCCAGATCGTTACGAATACCCAGCCCGAGCCATGGAACCCTGTTCCATGCCACGTGGGTGGTTAGTCGGGAGCCGTCCAACGGTCGATGACACCTCACCGGCCTAGGATCTCAACGGTGAGTGATCCCTCTGACCGCGACCTTTCAGAAAAAGATCCATCCATCCACGACAGCCACAGTGCATCAGGCGAGACCTGTTATGTGGTCGTCGATGTCGAAACGACTGGATTGCGACCTCAGGAGAGCAACATCATCGAGATCGCAATCGTCGGCCTCGATAAAACCGGGAACCCGACCTCTGAGTGGACATCACTGATCAATCCACTCGGTACCGGAGCACTCGGGGCGGAGCACATTCATGGCATCACCCGATCGATGGTCGAAGATGCTCCAGTATTCTCCGAACTTGCAATGGAGATTCTCGATCAGCTCGTCGATCACATCATCGTGGGACACGTGATTGAGTTCGACCTCGGCCATCTTGCCAGCGAGTTCACGCGCGCGAAGATCCCCCTCCCCAATCTTGGTTCTGTTTCGCTTTGCACTCGGAACCTCGCGCGACGCTCCCTCGCTATTACTCCAGTCACGCTTGAAAACTGCTGCGCTCAACTCGGAATCACCATTCACGGAGCGCACAGTGCACTCGGCGATACCCGCGCTACCGCTGAGCTGTTCCGCGAGATGCTCGCCAGTGTCGACGAAACAGAGCTTCAAAGACTGCACGAGGACCTTGCGTTAATTGCGTGGTCACGCCCGATGTTTACCGGCCAGGCCTCGAACGCAAAACCAAGGCTGGCAGGCTAGACGCGCGGCTCACTTCCTCCGAGTTCTCTCGAGAGAGATATCAGACGGTCGAGCGCTGCGAGCGCGGCACCGCTATCAATGCTCTCTTCTGCGAGTGCGAGTCCCGCAGCGATGTCTTTCGCAATATCAGCCACAACAAGGGCTGCCGCTGCATTCAACAGCACAATGTCGCGCTGGGGACCCGCTGCTCCAGAAAGTATTGCGCGAAGTCGTTCGGCATTATGTGCGGGATTTCCCCCTTGAAGGTCCGAGAGCATGGCTGGAGCCAGGCCAAGGCTCTGGGGATCGAGCTGATAACTTCTCCTTTCGCGAGCGCCATCAGGCGAAAGCGAGGACTCGAATATCGTTGAGGTTGTCACGGTGGAGAGTTCATCAAGTCCGTCATTGCCGTAACAGACGATTGCGTGGTGCGAACCGAAAGCCTCGAGGACGCCGAGCATCTTTTCCGCCATTGCCGGATCTCCGACACCGACGACCTGTCTCGTCACGCCTGCCGGGTTGGCCAGCGGACCAAGGACATTGAAGATCGTCGGCACACCGAGTTCGCCTCGCACCGGTGCTACAAAACGCATCGCGGGATGGAATCGCGGAGCGAAGCAGAATCCAATTCCCACGGATTCGATGCATTGCTTGACACCGTCGGGGCCAAGTTCGATCGCGACCCCAAGAGCTTCGAGAACATCTGCCGAACCCGACTTTGAAGATGCCGCCCGACCACCATGTTTTGCAACAACCGCTCCGGCGCCCACGGCAACAAACGCCGCTGAGGTCGAGACATTGATCGTCGTCGAGCGATCACCTCCAGTTCCACAGGTATCGATCGCGTCGACCTCAAGATCGACATGTTCGCCCGCTCTGCGCATCGCCTCGACAAAACCGGTAATCTCATCGACCGTTTCGCCCTTGGTCTTCAATGCCGCGACGAATGCCGCAATCTGTGTTGGCTTGGATTCTCCCGAGAGAATCGCCTCGAACGTCGCGCTCGCAAGCGTCGAGCTGAGATCCTCGCGTCGAAAAAGCTGGGCGAGCACGGCGGGCCATCCGACAAAACGCGAAGAATCAGATACGCCGTTCATCTCCAAAGGCTCGACGAGACCGGCAGGAAATCGACGCCGACTAAGCAGACTTACGACGCTGGCGACTCACCCGCCGACGCTCGCGCTCGTTGAGTCCGCCCCAGACGCCCTCGCGCTCGCGATGCGCGAGCGCGTACTCCAAGCAGGTCTCGCGCACCGGGCAGACATTGCAGATGGCCTTAGCCTCTTCTGCCTCTTCCTCGGTCGTCGGGTAAAACACCTCTGCGTCGATACCCTGGCATGCTGCTCGCTGGCGCCAACTGGCGTTCATCGGACTTCTCTTTCCTCTTAGCTGTCGATCCGTCAAGATCGTTCATCCCCTAAAACTAGGCCATATGGCCTGGATTTTGAACCCGGTTCATCCCAGAGCCGCGCCGACGGGCCCAATCGAACGAAGGGAGCAGCCATTGTGCTATATGGAAAGCCATCTGTAAAGGCCAAATGCAAGATTTCTTCTCCACCTCAACTCCAGTCGGCGACAAGGGCGTCCTTTGTCTCGCGAGATAGGGGGTATTCGTGCTGGTAAGAGGGGTGCTCAACAACGAGCACGGCCCGCTCGGCGATGAATCTCCGCTGCTCGGAAAGGTCCAGCCGAAAACGCACATAATGGACCGCGGCAGTGGTCTCCTCCCGGGTCAGCTGCGAGGCATGCCCCTCGTCGAGTTCGCCGCGGACGTTGAGCAGATCTGCCCCCTGTCCGATCCTCAGAACGAACGATCGCTCGATGCCAACGAGTTTCGGGAGCCACTCGCGTAGCTGTGCCTGAGAGGTGAGTTCGAGGAATACCGTCATGGAGAGCTCCCCAACCTCGGGAATCAGCAGATTGTAGGCGTGAAGCTCTTTCTCGAGTGCCGCATCACTCAGAATCTTCTCTGCGCGGGCCATCTCTTGGATCTGGAAGCGCATCGTGGTTCTGTTCTCGAAGACAACGGTGACGATCGGTCCAACCCCGATTCTGCGCAGTTTCTTGAGCGCGATGACCTCCCGCCGAAAATCCTCACGCTCGCGCTCATAGGCGCGAACATCACTGATATCACCCAAACTGAGTTTGTTCATCGCTCACCCCCTCGCGATTCCATAGGCCCGCGCCACCAGGCCGATCGGATGTTCCGGTTTCAGCCCCGTCTCTTGCAAGATCGAGGTATTGGCAAGATGACAGTCTCCACACACGACGTCGGCATTCGCACCGTTGACGGCGCGCGCGAGTGGACGCGCAACCTTCCTCGCGAGTTCATAGTTCTCTTTCCGATAGCCCCAGGATCCGTCGATCCCCGAACAGCGATCGATCACGGTGACGGCAGCTCCCGTGAGTGCCATCAGGTCCCGACTCTTGAATCCAATATTCTGTGCCTGCAGGTGACAGGCGAGATGATAGGCAACACTTTCGACGCGCTCTCCGGGAAAGTGCAGATCAAGTGGGCGAATTCCGGAACGATGACCCTCGATGAGGTACTCCGCTGCATCATAGGTATGCGCCGCAACAAGATCGGAATCGGCTCCGGGGGCATAGATCGGATAGTCCTTTTTGATCACATAGGCGCAGGTCGGTTGCGCTACGACGATCTCCCTGCCCATCCGTACCTCCTTGACGAGTGAGGAGACGTTCTGTCTTGCCGAGGCCTCGAAGTGTTTGAGATCCCCGTTATGCAGCCAAGGCGCACCACAACATCTGGATCGCTCAGGAAGCGAACAGGCAATGTTGTTGTGCTCTAAGACGGCGACGACATCCTTACCAATCTGCGGATCCATGTATTCGACAAAACACGTCGGAAAGATGCTCGCCTCGGCAACCGGTGGCGGAGACGGCGCGTGGACACGGCGCGTGAACCAGGTGGAGAAACGAACGCGTGCATAGGGAGGCAGCATGCGCTCGGCATGAATCCCAACCGTCGCCTGCATCGCCTTTCTCCCGAGTGAACCCGTCCTCGCGGTGACCGCATTGACAACCGGTGCAGCGGACGTCGAAACCTTTCCAATCAAATCCGTCCTTCCGAGCAACTGATCCGTCACCTTGACGAGGAACGACCGGGGGCTCTGGTACTTGACGGCATGGGCGCGCATCATCAGTCGGGGAAAGTCCAGGTTCCACTCGTGCGGAGGAACATATGGACACTTCACATAGCAGAGCTTGCACTGATAACACTCATCGACAACCTTGTCCTGCTCAGAGTCCGTGAGTTCCGAGACCACTCCGTTGTGCCCATCGATCAGGTCAAACAGTGTCGGGAACGAGGGGCAGAGATTGAAACACAGTCGACATCCATGACACGCGTCGTAGACACGCTCCAGCTCCTCGCGAAGATCTGGCTCGTCGAGGTATTTCGGGTGCTTCGGGTCATATGTCGTCGTCATGATCTGCCATTCCTCTATACACGCGCTTGACCCTCTCGGCTTGCATACTCGTGTGGGCGGAGCTTTCGCCCCGCCCACACGAGTGTTCCCTCTCCTTGCAGGTACGTTGCGCCCAATTAGGCGCTTAGAGAGACAACGCCCTGTTGAAAGCGTCCGGCATGGCTCTTTTCCGCGCGTGCGAGTGTCTCCAGCCATTCGGAGATCTCCTCGAAGCCCTCCTCGCGCGCGATCTTTGCAAAACCCGGGTACATCTCGGTGTACTCGTAGGTCTCACCAGCCACCGCGGACTTGAGATTGTCAACCGTCGAGCCGACAGGTTCCCCCGTCGCCGGATCGCCGACCTCGCGAAGGAAATCGAAGTGACCAAATGCGTGACCGGTCTCGCCTTCGGCGACCGAGCGGAACAGTGCGGCGACATCCGGGTACCCCTCGACGTCCGCCTTCTGCGCGAACCACAGATAGCGCCGGTTTGCCTGACTCTCGCCGGCAAAAGCCTCCTTGAGATTCTCCTCTGTCTTCGAGCCTTTCAATGCAGGCATTATGCGTCCTTCCTCTCCATCCGCGGAGAATATCTAGCTTCCCGCTCCACTTTAGAGTCATTCTAATCTGGTGCGCCAAATTTGCAGCGATTTGTTCCGAGATCGCACAACTCCACCATCAAGGTGGATTCACATTCACTCCGGAGTGTGGCGACCAGACGAGACCGGTCTCCGGGCGATTCAGCGATACACCGTCCGTTGGTGCAGAGCCCCGGGGCCACTTAAACGATCAAGGAAGAGCAGACCGTCAAGGTGATCGACCTCATGCTGGATCGCCCGGGCCTCGAACCCCGAACTCTCAATTTCGATCCGAGATCCCGTCAGATCGAGGCCCTCAACGACCACCTCCGTGGCACGTGCGACATCGCCCGTCAGGTCGGGAACGCTCATGCAACCCTCCCGCTCGACACGCGCCAAACCAACGATGGCCACAACCGGATTGAATATCACCAGCTCGCCATGACAGACGGTCGTTCGTCTATGCGCAGAACAATCGATCACAAACGCGCGCAGGTTCACGCCGATCTGCGGCGCGGCGAGACCGACACAGGCGGGCGAGGCGCGCATCGTCTCGAGCATGTCCCGGGCGAGTCCAAGCGCGGCGTCATCGATCTGGTCAACCTCGCGACAACGACTGCCGAGCTCGAGATGCGCGATGGTGACGATAGGGCGAATTGCCATGGAGAACGTTTAGAACCGCGCTAGAAGAGTTCATTGCCACCTGCGTGAACGACGCAGGTGATGCCGAGCAGCTGGGACACGGCTTTGATTTCCCTGGACAGAATCTCCTCGGTACAGGTCGGAGAAGTTGCGATGTTCAACAACATGACGTAGCTTGCCGCACCATTTTCTTCAATGCGATGCGTCGATAAATCGATGATGTTTCCGCCAAGTTCGGCAATGCGCATTGCGATCGTCGAGACGAGACCAGGACGATCCGCTCCATGTACCGAGACGGCTACGGATTCGCCGCGGAATTCGACTACAGGCTGCTCGGACAGCGGCCGAATGATAATTGACAGGTCGAGACTCTCCTGCACCTCACGAAAGGACTCCTCAAGTCGCTCGAGCGAAAGTCGGCGCGGCACTTCGACGATCAACATGATGGCAAATTGACCACACAGGATCGTCATCCGCGAGTCTTCAATATTGCACCCTTCATTGGCGAGAACCCCCGTCACGCCCGCGACGATCCCGGGCCGATCAGAGCCAATCGCGTGCAACGAGAACCGCGGCATCCCTTCAGGCTACCTGGACGACTCCGCGGTTAAGCGTCATCTTCATCGTCGCCGGTTGCAAGCGCAGCAAGTCTCGGGAGAAGTTCATCGACGCGCTCTTTCGCTCCCCGAATCCTTCTGTCGAGCTCCTCGACGATCTCCACCGCGCGCTGAAAACGCGACTCGAGAACATCGAGGTCGACCTGCCCCTGGTCAAGCTCTTCGATGATCCGGTCGAGTTCGCTGGCCGCCTCGCTGTATCCAAGATCAGAAACGTTCTTTTGCGCCATCTCCGTCACGATCTCTCCTCATCTTTATCCGAAATTGACCCAGATGCACCTGACGAAATGCTCGCTCCCAACTCACGCACTGCGTCGACGGTTGCATCAATCTCACCACCCGCGAGTCGTGCAAACAATCTCTGGCCCACACTCACCTCGTGAGCCGACCGGAGAACTCTTCCATCGACGTCACGCAGTACTGCCCAACCGCGCGCAAGCTGACGTTCCGGCGAAAAGGCCCGCAAAAGCTCGCCACGTTGTCGCATCGACTGGACATACTGCTCCTCGCTAGATGAGAGAGCACGGCGCAACAACACTGTTCTTTGGGCGAGCTCAGCGCGCTGTGCGCGAACAAGATGCGTCACCGCACTTGCGACGCGCGCGCGTCGCTCCACCCTTGCGCTCTCATGACGCGACAAGAGAGCACCCGCCGATCTCGTGATCATCGATCGACGGGAGAGGAGATGCTGCTCCGCTCCAAGTAGACACGTGCGGGCAAGGCCACTGATGTGCGAGACGCGATCGAGAACCCCTTCCCAGTAGGCAGCCACGCGGGCCACAATCGCCTCTCCGCACGCGGTCGGCGTAATGAACGACGCACCGGCGACAACGTCTGCGACGCTGTGATCTCCGGTGTGGCCGATCCCCACCCAGATCGGTACAGGGAAACTTGCAATCGCGCGCGCCACGACTTCAGAGTCGAATGCCGCAAGATCATTTCGTGACCCACCGCCCCGTACGATGATGCACAGATCCGGTCGAAATGCACGCAATCGGTCGAGTGCCTGGGAAATCTGGCTCGGTGCCTCGGCGCCCTGGACAAGTGAATGGATGAGTTCGACCTCGAACGCGAACCCGGAACGCTCAAGTTGACCGAGAAAGTCCTTTTGTGCTTCAGATCCCTGACTTGTGACGAGCCCGATCCGAAGTGGCACAGGGGGGATGCCGAGTTGACGGTTGCGCTCGAGAAGACCTTCGAGTTCAAGGGTGGCAAGAAGTTTCTGTCGCGCCGCGGCTATCGTGCCGAGCAGCGCCTCGACGTCGATCTGGGTGAGTGTAAAGCGGATACGGCCTGCTGCCTCCCAGACCGATACCTTCCCGAGCACCCTGATCACCCGTCCAACCTCAAGTTCTACATCAGCGGCACGTAGCGATGCCTCGACGGTACGCCACTGCGTGACCCAGCACGCCACCTCGAGCTGCTGGGTTGGGCGCC
>DATKRV010000096.1:0-8001 GCA_035532075.1 Acidimicrobiales bacterium
TGATTACGAACGACTTCCCGAGACCCATGAAGCACTCGTTCGCTGGGCGATGGTCGGGTTGATGCTCAATCGTCTTGCACCGAGACCGGGTCCCAAACCGTGGGCAACACAACACCTATGACTACTTCTCAAACACTTACTAAGACAATTTGTCATCGAGTCAAGACCCTTGAACTGAAACACAGGGGAAAACAAGATCCCACCGATTGGTATCTTTCTCTTCGCACGTCGAACACGAAGTTGACGTTTGAGGGGGTCGGAGGGGGGACGTCAGTGATCCGCGGCTGGCGACTTGAGGTGTGGGGCAGCCGCAACGCATGCGCAGCGTCGAGCAGCTCATTTCGCCTTTCCGCCCGACCGCGACGGTGCCCGTGATCGACATGTACGGGTTCCTAAGATCCGTGTCCGGCTTGAGTGTGACACTTCACGACGCCGCCCCAGTCGAGATTCTCGATGGCGTCTATGAGACCTGTCGGACAAACGATGGATAGGAAGAATTCGAAGCTCGAGGGCGATCATGTTCGCGGTGCAACAAACCGGTTCGACGGAAAGATTCAATGTCAGGTATTCGCAATTCTCGATCTAAGTACTCCAATTCCTGTGCCGAGCGTTACCGTGCGGGTCCCCGGTCGATCAACATCAAAGAAGTTCTGTCGGACTTAGCTGGCGGAGGTTCTGTTGCGACAAATCGAACTTCCAGGAGCAAGTAGGCTCTTGGCAAATGTCCCGGCCTCGTTTCAGGCTTCAAGCCGGCAACGCGGAAGTCTTTGTCTTTGCTCGAATCACAAAGCCCAGGACCGGGAGCCATATGCCACCAGCAAGAAACCCGAAGAATGAGAGCGGCCCAGCACAACACACCAAACCGACCACAACCGAGACCCATCCAAGCCATTTGGGGAGCAAGGACCCAGTGAGGATCGCGATTCCCGTCGCAAGCGTGAGCAGGGCCATTCCGAACAAGAGCAGAAGCTCGTTGTTCAGGCCTACGAAATTCAGGGTCTGAGCGATACTTGTCTGGTGATTGTGGGCCGCAAGTAGCAGAGGTATATGGAGTAGAGCCCCCGCTACGACAAGATCACTCACGAAGATGATCCCCGCGGCGTAGACGACACTCGGGAGGGGTCCAAGGTCGTCCGCGGCGTCACGCAGGACATCACGCAACTGGCTGACGAAGAGGACCATCATCGCAAGTCCGAGGCCGATGACGGGAATCTGTAACCATCCAATCGTCTGGTGGGCATTCCAGTAGGCGACCACGCTCAGCCCCGATGCATTTTCCTTCGGACTAATCCCGCTCAACGGCCCGAACCCGACGAAAAACAAAACGAGTATTGCCAGACCGAGTAGTCCCATCCAGCGATTCATCCGTTGTCCGGTCATTGACGTCCCCCGATCGTCGCTGCGGCATAGGGAGTCCCGAACGGTGCCAGAGCCCGAGGCTCCGCCGCGCGCAGTAGCATTCTTTTTCCCAAATCACGCGGATCCAGGTCTCGGCTACTCGAAGAGCCATCAAGGAATCTCGCGATCGGACCAGCGCACAGGGCTCTCGTCCCAAATGGCGCTGGCCCGCGGCAGATGGATCGGGGGTCATAGGCATGTCCCATAATGCGCGGCGGCATATGGATTTGAAAGCATCACCTGCCGCCAGATCAGTCGCACTCTCCGGAGAAGGGACGCGCCCGTTCTGATACCAAGCTCTGGCGGCTCGCGTAAAAAGGGCTGTTGTCCGGTATCGGAGGGCTGACAACTCCAATCTCTGAGTGTTGATTCGCTAGTTGAAATGATGCGACGAACCGAACCTATTAGATCCAGCAATTTCAATTGAGTCTCACCACACACCGCGGGCCGATTCGAACGCGATCCTCTTGCGTCGCACGCCAAGACCCGAAGTTCGTTGTGACGTGGTCCGGAGCTGGCAGGTGGCGATCGAACGGCACCTTCGGCTGCGGTCTCAATAGAAAGCCTATTCATACCCGCATACCCGGCGCCGAGCGCGGACCGTTCTCCGGATTGCCAACGACGCTAAGACCGCCCGGCGACGGGTGTCAGTCCCCCACCAGGCGCGTGCAATCTAGCGTCGTCGACGCCGGCGCGTCTGGGAGTGAATGAACCGCAGAATCTCGATGTGCTTCGCAGTGTCGTGCAGCATGAGATTCACGAGGAGGGGGAGCAACGGGTAGCCGTGAGCTCCGCGCAGCTCCTTGCGCATGCGGCGTAGCTCCCTGACCTCCTCCTTCTCGAAGGCCAGCAGTTTCTCGGTCTCCTTCCGAAGAACAGGATCATCCCGCACGCTCATCGCTGGCACGCTGGGCGGGATCTCGAGATCCCAGACGACGGAGTGCACGTTGTTGAGCATCTCAGAGATCTGCTGGTGGTGCCGAGTCTCGTCCTCCAGAATGAGACGCATGACGTAACGGAGTCCGTCGTCCTCGGATTCCTCGGCGAGCCGCTGGTACGAGGCAAGCGCCACGCCCTCGCGAGCTCCGTGTGAATTCAGCATGTCGATTAGCGCGTTCTCAACGGTGTGATCAGGTTCACGGCCGATGTGTCCATCAATAAGGCTCATAACGAAAGGCTACTCGTCTCGGGTCGGCGCGGCGCGGGCGCGTGTATTCGGTGTCGGCAAGCTACAAGCAGAACAAATCCAAAAATTGAACGATGAATAACGGCAATCTGATCTCTCGCCGATTGTTGGTGTCGGAGGACCGTAACAGTCCCCGACTGGCAGCTCGGGCCGTGGAATGCCGGATACGGCCGGACGGTTCATATCCGGCGATAGGGGATATTGCCCATTAGCATCGGGCGCCGTGACCGCTTCTGATTCGACGCTCACCTTGGCCCGATGACGAGCGCTCCAGTCGAATTTTCTGCAAACGGTCAGACTGCGCGACGTGTCCGGGCGCGGGGGCTAGTACATCTTGGACTTTTACTGACAGCTGCTGGCGCGCTCGCCACGTTGACCATTTTGTATATCCGGAACGCGATTCATGCGGGCATCGGCTTTGCATTTGTTGGACTGGTCGTCATGCATTTGCTGCAGCGGCGACGGACCGTAGCCCGGATGATGACCCAACTCGCGCGCGTTCGGTCATCTGCGGAACGAAAGCTTCGACTTGCCGGTTCGGACCTGCTTCTCGCGTTCATCACGCTCAATGTGTTGGTCTCAGGAGTCTTGGACTGGAATCGAGGGAGACCAGTCCAGATACCGCTCCCTCGTCCCTTCGGGCGGTGGCACGCGTTGTCGAGTGTCGCTCTTGTTCTGTATCTCATATTCCACGTCTGGCATCGACGAAAGCGCCTCCGCAGGTCCACGATCCGATAGATCATGATTTCGGTGTTCGACAGATGTTCGTGCCGTTCAGCTTGGGTTATTTGGACAGCGCGGGTTGCCCTCGAAGTGCATGGTCGGTGATGGTAAGAGGGCGAGTGCGGGTATCACAGCATCCGCAAGCTGCAGGTCGATCAAATCGAGAGATCGAACGGTGGACAACGGCAATTCGAACTTTCGCTGATTGTTGGTCAGAGGGACTCGCTCGTTTGGCACCAAGCATTGCAGACTCGCGCTGTGATAGTCATTCTCTGTTGGCGTCGAAGAACCGACCTCCGTAATCTCCGGCTGGCGCTTCGCGGGATGGACTGGTACGACGAGGCGAAAACGTTAGAGATGGCCGCGGCGCGGTGACTCGAACATTGCAGTCCCTCACCTACAAGTGGACCGTATCAGCAAGTGCCACGGTCAATACAGCTAGTTATAGATCGCGTTGCTAAATCCAGGGGCATAACAGGCACCCACTTCCCCCGCTCCGAGGACGGTTCGTACCTTTTGGGGTCTCGCGACGGTCGACGTGAACGCCGCCGAGGAAACAACCGTTGGGGCAACTCCGCTCGAATTCTTGCGCAAAGTCACGGTCCTCACATTGACCCAGCGTCGTAGCGAGGAGTTGAAACGCTGGAAAGTTACGTATTTCCCAGCGAAGCTCGCTGTAGCAGAGACGCGAAGATAGAAGTGATGAAGGCTGGTCTTTTTCAACTGCTCCCACGGGAACACCTGAGAAAGAACCGAGTTGCTCGTCGCGCTCTTCACTTTGACGGAGTAAGTCGTGTTGTTGAGCGGCTTGCGCTGGAAGCTAAAGGCGCCTCCGGTCGCAGTTGTGGCGGTGCCAACGGCCGTTGCCGTCGTCTGCCCACACGACTGCGCAAGGATCTGCACGCTTTGTCCCGAACTTTGATTAGAGGTCGTTCCGGACAGGTTCTCGGTGTGTCCGTACACAGCCACCCCCGGGCTTATCGCGAGGGCGATTGCCAGCGGAGTCTTCGTGACGACGACAGTTCCCGTGAACGTCTTTCCCTTGAAGTTCGGATCTGAATACGAGTAGTTACCGGCGCTTTGGAACGTACAGGTTCCTGACGCCGTGGGCTGAAGTACGAGTGGGTTCGGTGTGCAGGTCACGCCTGAGTTTTGCTTGAAGACGATCTGGTGAACGGTGATGTCAGCGTTCACGAAACCCACAGAGTCACCCGTTGCAATCGTTGATGAACTCGGGACGTAACCGTGTGCCGTGATCGTCACCGTCTGTGTCGCCGCGCTAGCAATCGGAGTGGCAACACTCGCGGCCAATCCCAGCGAGCCCGCGACAAGTGCTGTGCTGGCAATCAACCTTGCGGAAAGTTTCATGTTGCGCACCTGACCCCTTCGTCCCGCCGGATTCTCCAGCGTGGTCTGTCATGTAATTGTAACACATTAAGTCAAAACTACCCCCTCGGGAGACCCGAACATCATGTGTCTCATACAGCACCTGCAAACTGCATGCAGGGGGAATCTCGAGATTGAAAGGCAATAACGGCGACCCGACCTTTCGCTGCTCGTTGGTGTCGGCGGGGGTTGGAGGACGGACGCGCTCGTTCTAACGCCCAGCACTGGAGACTCGGGCTGTGATAGTCGCTCTCGGTTGGTGTCTGAGGGTCGACGTCAACAATCTACGAGTGGCGAATCCAAGAGTGGAAATCGTGATGGCCACTGGGCATGATGAGACGACTTGCTCGACGGCTTGCAGCCGCAACTGAATTAGTCCCGCGGTAGCCGGCTCAAATCGGCACGCATCGAAGTAGAACTTTCCGAGCCCTTCCGCGCAGTCAACATGCAGCCACTCGCAACCAGATTCCCTGCTGGCCTCTCGAGCTACCGCGACTAACTGAGTTCCAACGCCCTTGTTCCTCGACGTAGTACTGACCATCACATCTTGAATCCAAGCGTGCACATCACCGTCCAAAATCACGTTTACGAAACCAACCAGCCGGTTGCGTTCCCTCGCAGTTACCCATCGGGTTCTTGTTGGGCAGAACCCCTGTAGGCCAGGAGCCTCAGACGGGCAGAACAGATCCGACTCGTCTTCTTCGCTCACGCAGCGGGCGGGGCGACGTTCGCATCATACTGGCCAGAGCGGTGCAAGGCATCGGCGATGAACCCGTCGGCCTTGAGCTCCTCGACGAATGTATGAAGGAAACTGATCGTCGCGGCTTGACGGGTTCGCGGGGTGCCGACAGCCTGCTGGATTTCCATGAACCGCGGCTCGACCAGCCGAAGGCCAGGGTGGGAAGCGACAAACGCCTCCATCGGCTGGCGGATGCCGGCTGTGGCTTCCAACTGTTGTTCGGTGAACGCGAGGACGCCATCGCTGGCGCGCACTAGTTGCGCGTGGGCCAGAGTGCGGGAGAGGAATAAGTCGTAAGCGGAGCCCTCGTTGACCCCGATGCGAACGCCGGGCTGGTCCGCCTCCGTCGACGAAGTCATGGACGAGCTCTTTGCGACGACGAACACTCCCTCGATGACTACATAAGGCGCGGTGAACGCGATGGTCTCCGCTCGGGCAGGCTCGATGGCCAAAAAGCAGATGTCGGCGTTGCCTTGGTTCACCGCGTCGAACGACTCTCGGGCCGCTTGAAAGCAGAGCAGTTCGACCGGAACACCAAGTCGGGTGCCAAGCTCGCGGGCGATATCGACAGTGACGCCGCTCGGGGTCGTCTCCGTGCCTTGGGCCAGCACCAGGTTTCCAAGGTTGATCGAGGCTCGCAGAATGCCGGTGGGGGTGAGGTCGCTCATGATATCCATGAGTCGCATTCTGGCATCCGACCAGTGTCGCTGGCACCGTTTCCCTATCGCTTATGCACGACGATCTTTCGGCGAATGCAGGATCGGGTGCGTCGACATCGTCCTCCTCAGATCGATCTCTCTCGGCCGTGTTGCGTCCCAGATCGCCCGATGAGCAGCTTGCCGAGTGGGCATGATTGTGCGGCCAGGCGTGCGATGCTACGAAGGACCGCAATAAGGGGAACGACGATGGGGTTGGAACGATCTACACCGCAACCGGCGGCGAAGCTCAAGGTGATCAGCGGAGAAGATCTTCTCTGCAAGCAAAAGGGTTGCTCAAAGGCAGCGACAGGCTACGTCACCTTGAAACTCAAAGGACCGAGCAACGACGAGCAGCCCGCCTTCCAGCTTGGAGTACCAATGCGCATACCAATGTGCGATGAGCACCGCGGGATGGTTGGAAGCGATACGCACGCCGACCCGAGCACGCCTAGATCGCCGAGCGGCGCCAGCTGAAGTCACACTCTGGCGCCCCGAAACGCCGGGCACGTGACGCTCCTTATGCGCGACTCGTTTGCGACCGATAGACACTTTGAGAACGCTGCATTTGCACGTTGTCAATCGGCGCGATCCCGCGAATGCCTTGGCCTTCCCAAATCGTGCCATTGAAAGAGGTTCACATTATGTCAGTACTTGCATCGCCAGGGGGGACAGGCTCACCTGGCCACCGGGTGGATTCCCGGCTCGTGCCGACCGCGGGAGCTCGGCTCAACCGCGCATTTCAGTGATTACAGAACGCGCATTCGCGTGATTATCGATCGCGAGATTCGTTGATCGCCAACAATCGACCGGACGGCAATTAATCTGGAGTTGCTCGATGACTGCGATGTGTCATTGGAAATACGTAACGTGGCGGCGATTCATGCCGTTGTTCTCATCAAGAAGCGTTCGGGATTGGCGATGAAGTGACCGATGGTTCAAAAAACATCACACCAATGTTTCGTCGGGTACTGAGTTTCATCTGGGCCCTGTCGCCGTTGCTTTTGGGATTGCCAGCGACACTTTGTTTCGCTTGGGCTGCTCGACGCCTTCGTAGCGTCGCGTTGGCATTCGAGGCAGCTTGTTACGGCGCCGCCACGGTCGTCGCGTTCGATTTCGTCAATAGTGCAAAGAACGCGAGTGGCGGCATCTTCATCGCCCTGATGCTCGTTTCGACCGTTCGAGCGCTCTCGATCCGGAGGCGGCTTTTTTTTCCAGCGGGCATGGTGACGCCAGAGCCCCCCACATTGCCTACAATGGCGCCGCTTGCAAACTGGAAACCCGTGTTCCCAGCATCGCTCGCCGAGCCGCCTGATATCACCAAACCGGCGACGTGGCTGAACTCCACCCTGTGTACCGGTGAGGACAACCACCTATTGCGCATGCCCGTGCGAGGCACGCTGGTGATGACGATATCTGGTGCGGTTCTTCTCGGTCTCGACTGGAAGTTCCACATTGTTGGCCGCGGTCTCGGAATTGGGATCGGTCTGTTGCTAACGCCACTTTTCGTCCTCATGTTCTCACGGAGAATCGATGGTTCAGTTTTGTATTACCGACAGTGGGGAGTGTTGCACCGCTTGCCATTGGAGAATGTCACGGGAATCACCACCTCGGAGAGATCCTCTGCGCTCTTGCTGCAGGCCCCGAGATTGCGACGACCTGTCAGTATTGGCTTTCGAGCACGGGCGTGGTCCATGCCAACAGATGCCCGCGAGCACCTTGTCGGTTGGCTTAGAGGCCGCGCGGAAAGGCGTAAGACAAGACCATCCACCAGTCGTTGAGTTGAACCCGAAAAAATCGGGGTATCCAAACAACCAACAACGACTAATGGAGGTCCTTACTATTATGCGCGCACTCGATCCGGAAGTGTTTGA
>DATKRV010000097.1:0-6625 GCA_035532075.1 Acidimicrobiales bacterium
CGTGAGAACTCCATTAGCCAAATCATATCCGAGTGTAATAGTAGATGCAATAGTTTCTTACACTAGGATTTATTACACTCTGGGAGACTAGCCCGTAGCGGTGACTGAGTGGCGACCGTCATGCTTGTGGATATGAAGCGGACACTCAAGGCCGAAGAGCTGAAAAATGTAGCTTTGGTGCGACAGTCTTACGCCGACGGCACTTTCCAAAATCTTCGCATCTCCAACAAGCTTTCTCTGAGTGACATTGCGGCGTCCGTCGACTCGACGCCCGGTGCGGTTTGGAAATGGGAACAGGGACTCCGCGTCCCACGCACAGAAGCTGCCATTCGGTGCGCTCCGGTTTATTCAGGGCTGCTGGAGTTGGATCAGTGTTGACGCCAGAGCCCGCCATCATCGCGGACCTTCCGTCGATCACCATCACGCCGAGGCTCGCACGCCTACTGCTGCGCGTCATCCTCGATGCGAAGCGCACCCAGGACGAACATAAGGCGGCCGCGTGATGGCCACCGTTGACACTTTCGCACCAACTTCTGAAAAGCCTCGCATCTGGATAGATACCTCCGACCGAACCGACATCGCCGCGAGGCTTCGACTTATCGGTGATCTATTGGAGCACTCAAGTCCCGATGACCTGCCCGCGGTGCTCGAACTCGCCCGCACCACCCTCGCCCGCGAGTTGGAGAGGTTGTCATGAACCTCGTCGACCTTGACGACGCCGTTGGACTGCAACGGGCGATCGACGAACTCCAACGCGTGCACGATCTCCGTAACGCCGATCCCGAACTTTGGGCAGACATTCAACGCGTAATCAACGAAGGTGTCTCCTCTGGCAGGATCAGTGACGAGAACGCGACCCGCCTCAGTCGGGAACTCGATGAGGTTGCACCAGCGACCATGCTGGAAGCAAATTTCAAAACACTCATTCCGAATCGAAAGACCATCGGTTCATATCGCGGAGCCCTTCCCCGGTGTAGCCGTGGGGCGTCAATCCCCTTTGACTGGCTCGCCGCTGATCCGCGACGACTCGCAGGGGTCATCACCGAGATGTTTACCCATACTTCCGACGTTCGCGGAGTGGTGGGTGCAGTACTGAAGTTAAGCGCTGACTGCGGGATTGAAAACGATATCGCCGATGTAATTATCAGCGCGGAGGTGCGCCGTGTCATTAGATGAACGTGTCGAGAAGATCCTTGCTGAAGCGGAGTTAGCTTGTTGGGACGCTCCCGTTCCGTTGCCCGCTTACCGGAATACTGTCAGGTTTTGTCAGGCAATTCTCGGAGATCCGGTAGCTGCATTTGTTCAGGCAGTCGCCGTAGAAACCGCGACGCCGGTTGATCTTCCCGCGCTCGCGGCTCTCGGGACGGTTTCGGCGATCATTGCAGGTTCGGTCGTCGTGGAGCCTCATTATGGTTGGCAAGAGCCGGTCAACCTGTACCTCAACGTTCTTGCCGCACCAGGCGAAGGTAAGACTCCCTCGATGCGTAAGGTCGTCCGACCCATCGATGCGGTAGAACAGGATCGGAGAGAAAGAGCCGAGCCGCTCCGAGCCGACATTGCAAGCCGCTCTCGGATTGCTCAGGCCCGAGCCAAGCGACTCGAAGAGCTTGCCGCGAAGGCCAATCCCTCAGAGCGAGATGATGCCATCGAAGATGCACTCGCGGCCGGCCGCGACCTTGCAAGCATCGTGATTCCTGCCATACCACGGATCTACACGCGTGAGGCAACCCCCGAGGCGCTGGTGAAGCTTCTCGCGGAGCAGAACGGACGACTTGCAGTAGTCACGGACGAGGGCTCGGAGTTCTACGAAATGGCCGCCCGCTACTCCGGAAACGGCAAAGGAAATCTCGGTGTGTACGTCGACGGATGGGACGGCAAGCGGCACGTCAGTGACCGAGCGGGGCGCGACCCGATCGTCGTGGAACGCGCCACGCTCACCGTATGTTTGTTTGGTCAACCGATAGTGCTCAACGATGTCGGGTCCGATCCCCAGATGAGCGGACGCGGCCTGCTTGCTCGATTCCTCTGGTCGCTCCCGGCAAGTCGGGTGGGTTACCGACCAATCCACCGAGAGCCTGTTTCCGAGGCGCTCACAGCGAGCTGGAGCGCTTTGGTCACTGACCTGGCCGCCCAGGCCGAGGAGATAGTTGAGCCCATCGTGTTGCGACTCAGCCCAGCGGCCAAACACCTCTGGGACGAGTGGCGCGAGCACCACGAGCCCCGATTACGTCGAGATGTCGGCGACCTTGCAAGCATCGTTGAGTGGGGCTCGAAGCTCCCCGGCCAGTCGCTCCGGCTTGCAGGCAACCTCCACGCGCTTCACACAGGACACCTCGGTGGAGTGATCAGCGAGGAGACGATGGCCTCGGCACTGAAGCTCGCGGTCTATTTCACGGATCACGCGCTCGTCGCTTTCGCCCGCATGGGTGCAGACAAGCGCCTCGAAGACGCCAACCTCGTGCTCCGGTGGGTAGAGGGCAGGGAGTTCAGGGAGTTCACGACTCGCGATGTCTGCCGGTCGAAGGACTGGGAGGTCGATCGGGTCCGCGTGGCGCTCGATGTGCTCGCCGATTACAACCTGGTGCGCCTGCTCCCTCATGAACAGGGTAACGGCCGACCCGCCGAACGCTGGGAGCGAAACCCGCAAACTACCCGACAAAACCCGACAAAAGTCACAGAGGAGGAGGTTCTGTCAGGTTTTGTCAGGCAAAACGGCCAGATTCAGATTCAGAACGAAGCACTCATAGACACCGAAGCATATCTAGCGATCTGTGACCGGCTCGAAACCATGCCGGACAATTCCTCGGTTTTCGCCGAACTGGAAGCGCTCGATTTATTAGCTCGAACCGAACTCACGGTTAGTGAGGCCGGGACCATCTCCCGGCTAATCGACGAATCGGAGGACACAAATGCCCAGTGACCCGTCAGCCCAACGACCAACGCTCGGAGCATTGCGCCGGAATGGGCTCGCTGAAGCACACGGACTTCGTTCAGTTGTTGGTGTCGTCGCTGCTTGTCTCGCATCCCGAGATGGCGGATTTGACGAGGCCAACGTGCTGGTGCGGGAGTTTCTCGTTGATGTCAGCGAGCACGACTTTGCGAAACTGGCGATTCTGTTAGTCCAAAGGTCCAAAGACGGGAAACGAGTGTTGCAGGATATCGCCCTCGAAGCCGTGGGAGGAATCGTCCGATGACCCCCCAGTATTTCGACGGGTGTCATCCAATCGTGAAAGTTTCGGGTGGCGAGCCTGTCTTTGCGCCTCAAGTTGCCTACCTCAGTGCCCCGGCGTGTGCTGACGACAAGTCGGACTCCCGTTTCGACCCCTGTACACGGCCTGCTACCTGCGATGATGCTGGTTGGCGACCTGTTCCACAGTCCCGCGTTATCCCAGCGTTATCCCGTAGGACTCAATCGCATATGCCCTGCTCGCCCGTCTCACCGTGCCCTGTCCACCATGCGATTGCTAACGGCGATGTTGGTCAGGGCACTGAGGGGACGAAAAGTTACCGACCGACCCTTTTAGAGACAAAGCTTGGCGTTCTGACCAACCGCATTTTCCCAGAACCTCCGAACCTTCCCCCCTTCGCCCGCTGCGGCGACCGCGAGAGGAGATTCTGATGGCTAGTTCTGATCCAAAACACCCGGTGAGCACGATCGGGCCCGCGCCGTCCTTGGCCGATGCCTTGCGGCGATTCCGGGCTGCTCAGGCTCTCGCGTCTGAGTCGCCACCCGATCCGCTCGTTAAGGGCAGCCCCACGGTGGTCGAGGTCACTGCGGCGCTCGAAAAGCGTGCTCTGGGCAAGGCGCGAAAGTCCATGCAAAGAGCAAGTGGGGCCGGTCTAGAGTTCGCTGCGTTCGCGGCGGTTGGATGGACTAAGTATCGGCGTCACGGCGGGAAACGATCGCTCGGTCAGTTCCTGGCGGCCCTGAGATGACGTTATTTCGTCGCTGGTCGCGCCGTAGTCGCCTCGAACGAGATGTCTACGCCATGCAATACGTCGAAAATCAGAAACCCGATGCACTCGTCGAGGCGCTGAACCGTGAACTTACTGAGGACGCCGGGAGGCGGCGGTAATGGCTCGCGCCTGTTCGATCTGCACTTCGCCTCGCAGGAGCGCGGTCGATGCTCAACTTGTCGGTGGCGACTCACTGGCAGCGGTTGGACGCAGGTACAAACTCTCCGCCGACGCGCTCAGGCGTCATCGTGAGGCACATCTTTCTCCCGCACTCGCAACGGTCGCGATTGAGCGCTACGGCGTGGATTGCGCACGAGAGGCGTTCAGCGGGACCGTCGATCGGATCGAAGGATTGATCGGGCGACTCGAAAGTCTGCTCTCGATTGCAGAGGATCGCAAGAGTCTTATTGGTGCCGCGAACATCGCTCGGGAGTTGCGCCAGTGTCTAGAACTGGTTGCGAAGCTCCGCGGCGAACTTGACGAAAGACCGCAAACGACCGTTGTGAATGTGCTTGCAACCGCCGAGTTCAGCGGCATTGTCGCTCGACTTATCGGCGCATTGGCACCGTACCCGGAAGCGCGTCTCGCCGCGGCAAATGTTCTCGACGTGGAAGGAATCGAACAATGAAAATCAGTAGCTGGTTATCAGGGGCTCTCGATCCCGTAAAACTTGCCACGTCGCTCGGGATGAAGCCCGACCGTTGGCAGGCGAAGGTACTGCGTTCCACGTCGCCGCGTCTTCACTTGAATTGCAGTCGACAAGTCGGAAAATCGACCGTGACATCTCTCGTAGCCCTGCACCAAGCGCTATACGTTCCCAACAGTGTCGTCTTGATCGTCTCGCCAACTGACCGCCAGTCTGGTGAATTGTTTTTGAAATTACAAGGTTTCTACCGCGCACTCGGGAAACCGATCGAGCCCGAGGCTGAGAATGTCCATAGCCTTCGATTGGAAAATGGATCACGGATTCTCAGCTTGCCCGCGAGCGAATCGGGCATTCGTGGATTCACGGCGTCATTGATTCTGGTCGACGAAGCAAGCCGCGTGCCCGACGAACTGTACGAAAGTGTCTCACCGATGTTGGCAGTTTCAGGCGGTCGCTTGATCGCAATGAGCACGCCCGCGGGACGGCGCGGGTGGTGGTACTCAGCTGCGATCGCAGGAAGATGGGAGCACATAGAGATCCCCGCTACCGAGTGTCCAAGGATCTCGAAGGAGTTTTTGGAAGAGGAACGCGAGCGCCTTGGCGAACAAGTTTTTGCACAGGAGTACGCTTGTAAATTCGCGGATGCATCCGGCGCCGCGTTCACTGGTGATGATATTGACGCGCTCTTTGGTGGACGCGCACCTATTCCACCGGCTGCGCGTGGCGATCTTCCACCACAACGAATTGATCCCGGCGCGGTCGCACTTGCGCGAACTATGCGCGCCATTGAGGCATCAAAGGGCCGCGGTGAGCGCGAGAATGCGCGCGCTATCGCCCGGTGTAGGACGCATCGCTGGCGAGTGAATGCGGACGGCACTGCACGTTGTGTTTTCTGTCCAGCGGAGCGCGCGTCATGACGATCTCGGTAGGCGTTGACTTAGCTCAGAGTCGAGACAGAACGGCCATAGCGGCCATATCTTCTTACTTCGCCAATGACGCGACGACCGGGGTCGAAGCCCCACGACGCAAACGACGTGCGAAGCATCATCAACTCATCCGGCTCGATAAGTTGCGTACGGGGCTGTCGTATCCGGCCCAAGTCGAGCTAATCATCGAGATAGCAACATCGCTCGACTCAGACGAAAAAGTGACGCTATACGCCGATGCGACCGGGGTGGGTAGAGCTGTCGTCGATCTCATCCGCGCCGCGAGTCCGTTCCCAGTTAAAGCGATTACGTTCACATCCGCGAGTGAAGTAGTCCGTCATGGGCAGAACGTAAGTGTCCCGAAAACCGAACTCATTTCGTCTCTTGAAATCGCGTTGAGCACGCGTCGCTTACACGCGGTTGCCGATCTTCCGCTCGCGGGTGATCTCGACCGTGAACTACGCGCGTTCAGTTACGAACTGAGTGCCACTGGTCGGCCATTGTATGAGGGCAAAGGAGCACACGATGACTTGGTTATCGCGCTTGCGCTCGGTGTGTGGGGCGGCGAGCGCGGCGGCGGGACAGCCAACTTCAGGCAGTTCATGGCCGGCGAGATCGAGAAAAACAAGGCGCGCGGCCGTGTCATCGAGCCGCGTCCCGGCGAGGAGCAGATATGAGCCGCCGCCCAGCTCTTGCGGTGGTCGATGCGGCCGCGCTGATCGCCAGGGTGCACGCGGGCGATTGGCGCGCTGTCGACGACCTGATCGGCGCGGTGGTCGCCAGTGACTACGCCCCCGATGTGATCGAGATCCTGACGCGACTAGCGGGAGTTTCCTGGCTATCTGATTGTGGTCTCTTTTCAGCCTCAGAAAAAAGTTTTCAAATAATCGCGTGACCAGCGCGTTTGTCATCTCGAGATACTCGCGATTGTTCTCGCGTTGTGGTAGTACCTAGACCGAAGTTACGCCTGCTTAGTCAAGGAAGAGCGTCCCGATCAGGCAAAATGATCCGTTGGTTCGGATTGTTCTGGCTACATGAGCCGGAGTGGCACCGATGCCCCGAGCAGTTCGAAGACCCTTTGCTGGGTAGGGGTTGG